>NZ_JBHXSL010000020.1:4528-111110 GCF_042714725.1 Streptomyces sp. NPDC058685 | reverse complement strand
GTCCTCCGTGTTTCCGGCCCTTCGTGAGGTCGGCCCCCTCCTCGTGTCAGGGGAACGTGCCGATCGTGGGCTACTTCCCCCGGTAGGCATTCCGGATCGTCTGGGTGAGGGCGTTGCCCTGCTTGTCGGTGACCATCGCGCGGAGTGAAATCGCCTGTCCCGCCTGCGGGTTGCGCACGACCACCCCGCCGCCCACGACTGCGGCCTTCTTCCAGGTCTTGCCGTCGTGGCTGACCTGCACGACGAGAGAGGCGAGGTTCTTGCCCGCGGCGGCGCCCTGAACGCTCACCGGCACCCGCATCAGGGCGCCTGCCCTGGCAGTGGAGTCCGCCGCGAGGCGCGGCGTGAAACGGACGACCGAGACCGGCAGGGGCTGCTCGGAGGCCGTGCGGCCCGAGGTGAACGTCCATGCGGCGCTCACCTCCGCTGCGGCGCCGGCCGGGCCGGCTCGTACGCCCGAGACGGTCAGCCG
Organism: Streptomyces sp. NPDC058685; assembly: GCF_042714725.1. Lineage (NCBI taxonomy): Bacteria > Bacillati > Actinomycetota > Actinomycetes > Kitasatosporales > Streptomycetaceae > Streptomyces > Streptomyces sp. NPDC058685. The sequence goes on along the minus strand of NZ_JBHXSL010000020.1, from coordinate 110,638 downwards.
GAAGGCGCCCGTTTCCGCGGGGACGGTGACGCCCTGCCAGCAGTTCAGCATGTCCCCGGAACCGTCGATCTCGACGCCGTCGCGGTACAGCGCCGTAGAGAGCGTGTCGGCGTCCGCGAAGCTCCAGTTGCCCGCGCCGTCCCGGAACAGGTCCAGGCAGCCCGTGATGGTGTCACCGTCGCGGACCACTCCCTGCGAGGTGCCGAGCGCCGGGCCGAACACGCCGATGCCGAGGTCGGTCCGGTACGCCCGCCCTGCCTCGTACCGCTTGATCCCCGTCCCGTGCGAGATCTCCGAGGAGGAACCGGTGTCGTCCCACTGGTCCAGCGCGATGGACCAGGTGGTGCCGGCCGCGGCGGTGAGGAACAACGTGGCCGTCGCCGGAAGCGGCCGGTTCACGGACGGGCTGAAGATGGAGCCGAAGCTGCCCTCGATGAACGGCGTCGCCACGAGGGCTCCCTGCTTGCCGCCCACCGTGGCACCGAGCCGCAGGCCGACCCTGGCGAGCTCCGCCCGCTCGGCATGCCGTTCGAAGCCGGTGGCCAGCCGTGTCACCTTGTTGCCGTAGGCGAGCCGGTACTCATTCGCGCCCCGCCGGTCGAACGCGTTGAACTGCTGGAACAGGGTGCCGTCGGTCGAGAAGTCCGGTCCCAGCTGAGCCGTCCGCATACTCGCGAACGAGGGCCCGGTCATTCCGGCCGAGAATCCGTAGTCAGGGGTGTCGAGTTCGATGAAGGTCTCGGCGAACACCCGCTCGGCAGCCGGGTCCGGACCGGTGATGCCGATCGGCTTCGCGGTACGGGCGTCCAGGGTCACCGTGGTGTCCTCGGTGACCTCGAAGTGGGGCGCCGAGATCTGGCTCCTGCTCTCGTCCTCCTCGAAGATCAGCGCGTCGAGGTAGTAGACGCCTTTGGGCAGCCGCGCCGTGTAGGTGCCACCGCCCGCGCCCGCGGTCGCGTAGTCCTCACCCGGTGCACCGAGCCCGGAGAGCCGGTTCAGAGAGGGCCAGTAGTCCTTCGCGGGCTCCCCCGCGCGGTCGAGGTGACGGACCGTCACATCGTAGCTCTCCACCTCGCGCTCGACCGCCGCCGCGGTGCGGACGGTCCCGCCCGCGCCCTGGGCCGTCACCGTCGCGCCGTACATGCCGTTCATCTCGCCGCCCGGCCGGGTGTCGGCCGTCAGGTCGACCGCGGCGGTGCCACCGGCCGGCACGGTCAGCCGCTCCGCCCCGAGAGCGAACATGCCCGCGGGCCCCGGCTTCCCGTCGGGCCCGACGGCCGTCACCGAGAGATCGAGCGTCACCGGCTCGCCGCCCAGGTTGCGGTAGGTGAGCTTTCTGGTCTCCGGCTTGTCGTCGGTGTGCGGGTAGGCCTGGCGGGAGAAGCCGACGGATGTCGGCTCGGCGACGACCGACACCTTCATGGCAGCCGTCACGTCGACACGGCCGCTGCCCTCCGCGAAGACTCCGGCGCCCCCGGGCCGCGCGCCGGCGACGATGGCGGCCTTGAGTTCCTTGTCCGTCCACTGGGGGTGCTGCTGCTTGAGGAGCGCGGCTGCTCCCGCGACATGCGGCGTGGCCATGGACGTCCCCGAGATGGTGACGTAGCCGGGCGGCTGCTCCCCGACCTCGCCCGCGATCCTGCTGCCCGGCGCGGATGCCGCCGTGATGGCCACTCCGGGCGCGGCGACGTCGGGCTTGACGGCTCCGCCGCCGGCGCGCGGCCCGCGCCCGGACGACGGCGCGATCACATCGCTCGCGTCGACCGACCCCACGGCGAGCGCGGCGTCCGCGCTGCCCGGGGATTCCAGCGTGCCCATGCCCGGGCCGGAGTTGCCCGCGGCGGCGACGAAGAGGATGCCGATCTCCGCGGAGAGCCGGTTGACGGTCTCCTCCACGGGATCGATGCCGGGGCGGTCCGGGCCGCCGAGACTGAGGTTCACGATGTCGGCGTTCTGGGAGGCGGCCCATTCCATACCGGCGATGACGGCGGAGTCGCTGCCGTAACCGTCGTCGTCGAGCACCTTGGCGTCGAGAATGCGTGCGCCCGGTGCCACACCCCGGAACTTCTGCGCGGACCCGGCGCCCGCGCCGGAGGCGATGGAGGCCACATGGGTGCCGTGCCCGAGGCGGTCCTTGGTGTCAGCGGCCCAGGAGAAGTTCGCCTCGGCCGCCTGCCGGCCCTCGAGATCGGGATGCGTTTCGTCGACCCCGCTGTCCAGGACGGCTATCCGGACGCCCTCGCCGTCGTAGCCGGCTGCCCATGCGGCAGGGGCGCCGATCTGCGGAACGCTTCGGTCCAGGTTCGCCTTCCGGACGCCGTCGAGCCAGATCCGCTCGAGGCCCGGCGCCGCGCCGCGCTGCCCGGCGCCGGTCGTGGACGCCCGGGTCAGGGTCTTCCACACGCTGCCCGTGGACGTGGCGGGGACGGTGACCGCGTCCGCGTCGATCCGAGGGAAGGTACGGCGGACCGTGGCCGCGCCGTCCTTGCGCAGAGCGCTCTTCAACCCCTGGGCCGTGCGTGCCCCTGATGTGGTGCCCCGGCCGCCGTAGGCGACGATCAGCGGCAGCCCGGCCCGCGCACTCCGCCGGTGCTCGGACCTGTCGAGTTCGCCGATGTCGAAGAGCCGCTCGTCGACGCGCCCCGAACGGATCAACTGCCGTGCGTCCTGCGGCAGCACAAGGGTGCGACCCTTCGTGCGTTCGATCCTGATCGGTATGTCGTCCCGCCCCTTGCCGGGCACGATCCGCACGGGTTCGCCCGACGCGTCGACACCCACCGAGTCGCCCGTGACCAAGGTGATCCACCGTGCCACGGCGGTGTCCGCGCGGGCGCCCGAACTCCCCGGCGCCGGCGGCCCGGAGGCCGGATCGGCGGCCGCCGGTAAGGCGGTGACCAGCCCGGCGACACACGCGAGCGCCACGGCCGGGACGACGGTTCTCGGTCCGCTGTGTCTTCTGCGCAACTCTCCCCCTCGGAGAACGATGAGCACATGAGTGACATGTGGCTCCTGTGGGGGAAGACGCGGTCGGTGGTGCGGAATGTTTCACTTCCACATGCCTCGGCGTCACACCAACGGCCCTGATCTATGACGAGATGCCGATTAGGGCGTCCGGCTGATAAAGCCCGGCCGTTGCAACCCGCGGCGGGAGTTACGCCTCCTGACCCTCAGTGACACGCACATCACAGGAGGCTCTCATGCACAGCTGGCACACCACGGACACGGCAGCGCCTCAGACGTCGCAGGAGATCGACCCGTACCGCTTCCCCGGTGCCTGGTACCTCGGTGGGCGCACGGTGGACACCCTCGCGGACTCGGCCGGTGACTACCTCCTGCCGGCTCCGGACCCAAGGGAGCGCGTCCCGTACACGCTGCCGGTCGGCGACCAGCGCCGGCTGGACGTGCAGACGGCTCTCACCACGGCGGGGGTCGCACCCCGCCCGGGCGACCTCGCCGCCATCGACGCGCTGTGCGCTCTGGAGGACTCCGACTTCAGCACGGTCCTGCGGTGGATCGCGGGTGGCTGAGCGTTCGAACCGCGGTGCGCGAGCAGTGGTAGTTGAACGCTATACTGATGATGTCCGGCCCGGTGGTCCGTTCCCCCCGTGCGTACCACCGGGCCGGCTTTGCCGTGGGTCCCGGGCGGAGGCGAACAGCCTCTGCCCGGGACCTGTTGCATGGCCGGGACGTGTCCCTGTCCTAGAAGGTCAGGTTCCAGGCGTCGATCTTTCCGGTGTCCTGCGAGGCCACGTCACGTACGCGCAGCTTCCAGGTGCCGGCGGCCACCTCCGAGGACGCGTTCACCGTGTACGTCTTCACGACGTTGTCGGCGCTGTCGCTGTTCGGGAAGTCCTCCAGTGTGTAGACCGTGCCGTCGGGCGCCACGAGGGACAGCACGAGGTCGCCGCGGTAGGTGTGCTTGATGTCCACACCGACCTGGAGCGCGGCGGGGGCGTTCCCGGTGACACCGGTCACCGGCAGGGAGGAGTCCACCGTGCCGTTGTCGACGATGGCGACGTCCGCGGTGTTCTCGAAGTACTTCCCGGGCGGCGGCGTGCCTCCGACGGCCTTCAGGGCGTCGACCTGGCCCTCACCGAAGAAGGCGTTGTTGGCCGTCGTGCCCGTGCAGCGGCTGTCGGACGGGCAGGCGATGTCCGTCGCCTGGGTGGCCAGCGCGGCCCGCAGGTCCGCCGGGGTGGAGCCGGGGGCGGAGCTCGCCAGCAGCGCTGCGACACCCGCCACATGGGGCGAGGCCATCGACGTGCCGTTCATGTTGCCGTACTTGCCGCCGGGCAGCGTCGAGTAGACGCCGGAGGCGCCGTCGCCACCGGGGGCCGCGACGTCGATGATGTTCCGGCCGAGGTTGGAGTACGACGCCTTGACGCTGCCGTTGCCCATGGCCGCCACCGTCACCACACCGGGCAGTTCGGTGGGGATGTCGATGCAGGCGTTGGTGATGGTGCGGGTGACCGGGGTCGAGTCGTTCGGGCTCGACGTGTCGGTCCGCTTGTTGGCGAGGTCGTAGTTGGAGTTGCCCGCGGCCGCGACCTGAAGTGAGCCCTTGCTCTCCGCGTACTCCTGCGCGCGCCTGACGCCTTCGATGATCGCCGCCTGGTCGGCGTTGTCCGGGCAGTTGAACATCCACGGATCGGTGTAGTAGCTGTTGTTGGTGACCTTGAAGCCGTGGTCACCGGCCCACACGAAACCGCAGATGGTGTTCTCGGCGAAGAACATACTGGTGGCCGGTTCGGCGATCCGGACGGACGAGATCTTCACGCCGGGGGCCACGCCGATGACACCCTTGCCGTTCTTCGCGGCCGCGATGGTGCCCGCCACATGCGTGCCGTGCGTGCCGACGTCGCGCCATGCGCCGGTCCGGGTGTCCGCCTTGCCGTAGGCGCAGGAGGCGGAGTCGGCGGCGTTGAAGTTGGGCGCGATGTCCTGGTGCAGGTCGTCGACGCCCGTGTCGAGGACGCCGACCTTGACGCTCGCGGAACCGGTGCTGACGGCCCAGGCCTTGTCGGCCTTGATCTGGGTCATGTCCCAGCGGTTCGACTCGGTCAGCGTGGTCGGGGTCTGCGCCGGAGTGGCGGGCAGCGCGGGGCTGTACGCGTCGGCGGGTACGTCCGAGGTCCGGGTGGCACCCACCTGCTGGACACCGCTCACGCCGCGCATGGTGGCGGCGAAGGAGGTGGACGTCGAGTGCGCCACGACGACACCGATCGCGTCGTAGTGCGCGAAGACCGTGCCGCCGTTGTTCGTGACGGCGGTCCGCAGCGCCGAGGTGTCGCCCGGCGTGCCGATGACCAGGTACGCCCGTGTGCCGGCGGCCCATGCGGCTGTCGACGCCGGGGCCGAGAGTGCCGCAGGGCTTCCTGACACGGTCGTGGCCGCGGGAGCCGCGCCGGCGGGGTGCACGAAGACCGCGGTCGCGCCGAGAGCGGCCAAGGCCACGACCGAGCGTCTGAGGCGGCTGGATATGAGGGTAGGCAAGACATCCTCCGTGGGCCCGGGACGCTGGTGGCGCCGACCGGGCGGGTCGGGAAAGGTGAACGAAACATGTCAGATCTCGGACCCGCATGGGAAGAGTTCGATCACACAAGTGCCCATGTCCGACAGGTGGTTGGCCGGACTCCGCTTGTCGGCCCATGATGGCGAACGCCCCCGACGTCGGGCGGCCACATGGGCATCGCCCTGAATCACTGACGCATCGGTAGTTTCAGCGGCCGATCGTCGGTGACCCGAAGAGGAGCCCGGCAACACAACGTCTGCGAATGGAGGAGGCACTCTCCGTGGAGTACGAGAACTGGCGTCAGGCAGCTGCATGCCTCGACGAAGACCCCGACCTGTTCTTCCCCGTCGGCAACACCGGCCCGGCCCTGCTCCAGGTCGCCGAGGCCAAGGCGGTCTGCAATCGGTGCCCGGTCCAGCAGCAGTGCCTGGAGTGGGCCATGGAACAAGGCCAGGACTCCGGAGTGTGGGGCGGACTCGGCGAGGACGAGCGCCGGGCACTCAAGCGCCGGAACGCCAGGCGGCGATCGGCGGCGGCCGCCCACTAGGGCCTGTCGTTCGGCCTGATCCGAACGACGGGCCCCAGGGCCGTTCGGCTGCCCCGCCGGGGCAGAACGACGGCTCGCGGGCTGTGGCGGAGCGCCGGGAGGGCCCTCACCCGGTGAGGTGACGGGTCACTCCTCGCTCCGGCCGCTCGCCCGCCGCGCGGCCCGGCCGGCGCCGACATCGGATGACGCGGCGCTGCCGCCGCACAGGCACGGCGCACCCCTGCGACGGCCTGATGGGCTCCGCTACGACTGTGGCGACTGCGGTGATCTGTCCGTGCCTGCTACGGCCAGAGCAGATGCTGCTGCCAGATGCTGTCCGGCTCGTCCCGTTCGTAGCGCACACGCGTATGGATCCGGCTCGCGTCGGCCTGCCAGAACTCGATCTCGGTGGGCACGAGCGTGTACAGGGTCCAGCACTCGGCGACCAGCCCCGGTTCCCTCTCGATCCGGGCCAGGGACTCCTTCACCCCGAGGTCACGCTCTTCGAGGCTGCTGAGATGCCTGCTCTGGCAGCCGAGCAGGGCCTCCGCCCGCGCCGTGTCCGACCGGGCGAGATAGTCGGTGGCACTGCGCTCGGCAGACTCGGGCGCGACCGCACCCCGCACCCGGACCTGGCGTCCCTGCCCCGGCCAGTAGAACGTCAGCGCCGCCGAAGGGCGGTCCGCCAGCTGGCGCCCCTTGGGGCTGCCGGCGTGAGCGGCGAACTGCCATCCCTCCACCGCGTCGACGTTCTTCAGGATCAGCATCCGGGCGTTGGGCTCCCCGAGCGCATCGACGGTGGACAGCGTCATGGCGTGAGGCTCCGGTACGCCGGCCTCGACCGCCTCCGCCAGCCACCACAGGAACAGTTCCACCGGCTCGCCCGGCGCGTTCGCGGGATCGAACTCCGGCAGTGGTCCGGCAAAGACCTCCAGGCCGCGCAGCCACTCCCGCACGCTCCCGGTCCGCTCGCTCTCCGACACCGCAACCTCCCGCTATCGCCCCGTATATCCGCACTGCGAATCCTATCTACGGACGGGCGGACGGCTCAGGGGAGAGCGGCGAGTCGAGGCGCGGCGGGGGTGGAGCGTCCCTTACCCCGCCCCGTCAGGATTCGCGACCCAGCACCACGCCACGTCCGGCGTAGTACCGGTCCAGCACCTCCCACGGCACACGGGCGAACTGCTGCGACGGGCCCGGGAAGCCGGACGGGTTGTGGATGAGGAGGTGCTCGTCGGTGACGCCTGTTGCGAGTACGAGGTGGCCGCCCCGGCGCGGCGGCGGCGCGTCCAGCTCGCGGATCGACGGGTGCACGGACAGCATCAGCAGCCGTCCGGCGGCGACCAACTCCGGGATGTCGGTGGCGGGCAGGTCGCGACGGGACTCGGCGTACAGGCCCCACCGGCGTTCGGCGTAGGCGGCGAAGGGGGCGTGGATCAGCCCGTCCAGGCCGTCCTCGCGCAGGACGTACGCGCCGGCTTCGACGCATTCGGCGGCGAGGGCCATCGGAGTGGGCGCGGTGCCCTGCCAGAATTCGAGTGCCATACGCAGGCAGGCCACTCCGCACAGCCGCCAGGACCACCAGGCGTACTCCTCCGGGCTCTCCGCTCCGTACTTGGGCCACAGCGGATCATCGGCGGCGGCCATGGCCCCGGAGATGATGGCGGGCACCAGGTCGGGTGACGCCCACTGCGCGTGGTACGGAACGGCGTGCTGGATCGCGGGGTGATCGGCCATAGGGCCTCAGTCTGCCGGACGGGTGCCGTCGGGCCGGTGGACGGGTCCTCGGCGGCGAGGAAACGGAACGGGGCCGAGTGGGCCGGACGGCGCAACCGAGCGGTACCGCCGGGCCGGACCGTACGCCCGCGCGAGGGCCTGCACGGCGGCGAGGACGGGGACGGGATCGCTGACCTGGTCGGGGAGCGCACGCGCCGCCCCCATCCCGCTCCGGCGTGCGCCGGCTGAAGCACAGGGGGGCAAACGGGATACAGCATTCCCTTTCATACGAAAAGCACCCTTCCTTCCCGATGGCGAGCGGAGGGACTCATTTCGGACTGTCACGGCGGCACATGCCACACCTACGGTCGCTTCCACTGCACGCACCGCGGCGAACTGCCGTGCGGCGTGCGCCCATCGACCATGAGGGGTGCCACTCGTGCGCTCAACTCCTGCATCAGCAGCAGCGACAAGGGCCGTTACGTGGCGATGTGCTCCGCAACCCGGACGAGGCGGACGAGGTACGGGACTACTGGACGCCGGAACGGATGAAGGACGCCCGGCCGGCCCCCGTACCGGAAGACGACTGAAACCCGGCTGAGCGGGCCGGACGGGCGCGGGTGAAGCGCGGGGACCGGATCCCCTCAGCCCCGCGTCCGTTCGGCCGTCCCACGCTCGCGCGTCGGGCCAGAAGCCGCCGGCTGTCGCAACCGCTGGTGGGACCTGTCGGACGCGACGCGTGCGAAGCGCCGTTCCCTGGCCCGGTACAGCGCGTCCGAGAATCTGTTGACCGCCCAGATGAACCCGAGAGCCAGCAGGATGAACGGGACGACGAAGACGCACGCGACCATGAGGAGCGGCAGCCACTGAAAGGCGGGCGCGCTGCTCTGGAACAGCGGCCCCGCGGCTCCTCCCGCAGCGCCGACAGCCGGTACGAGCACCGCGGTCATCAGCACCGGACGCCAGCGAGGCCGCTCGTCGTCCTCGGGCGACGGCCCGCCGCTGTCGCCGTACGGCGGTTCTGGCCCGCTGCTCCCCCTCATGAGGTTGCATTGTGCAGCATTCACCTCCGCACGGAGGAACGTACGTTCCACTTCCGTGGCGACGGCCGAACGGGGGCACGTACCTGGGTCGTCCACCGAGGAGTCCGGCTACGAGTCGGGGCCCTCGTCGTGATCCCCGCCGGAGTCGCCGTCGGCGTCGGAGCCTCCGTTGGAGTTGAGGTGCTCGGCGCGGAGCGCCAGTTCACGCAGGACGTCGTTCGTCGTGATGTTGTCCCGTCCGGAATCGTGGACCTGAGCCAGTTCCACGAAGGCCAGGGTGAAGGCTCCGACGAGTTGGTGAATCGCTCCGCCGACCTTCTCGGCCACGAGGTTCGCGATCTCCTCGTGCGTCGCGTCCTCCGGGATACGGATCCTGGGCAGCGTTTCGCTGAGCAGTGCGGTGATGACACTCGGGTCGCTCCCGATGTCGCGCTCCTCGTCCTCCTCGAGGATGCGCCGCCAGTCGGTCATCTGGGTGAGGATGCCGATCACACGCTTGAGGACCTCGCTCTGTTCCATTCCGGAAGCATAGGAACCTCAGCGCCGGTCCGGGCGATCTTGGCGGTCCTGCCACGACAGCCGTGGCGCTGCGGGGAGTTCGCGGGTCCTCCGGCCCCCGGCGCGGCGCGATGGCCCGGCCCGGCGCGGCGCGATCCGGTCCCCGCCCGGCCGGCCGGCCACGGCGAGCGTTCCGCAGGGGCGGTGACCCCACCGGGCAGGCGGCCGTCGCCTTTGTGACATGTCGCATCTGTGCCACGTGATGTCAGTGACATGCCCGGTGACCTCGGCGGATTCTGTCGTTCATCACCCGACCACCACCCGCTCGAAAGGTGTTTGCCTGATGAGATGGATTCGTCGATCAGCGGCGATATCGACCGTACTGATGGTCACCGTCGGAGGCGTGACGACCGCCTCCGCCGGAACGCCGTCGGACGGCCCCTCGCCGATCGCCGACCGCGCTGCCTCCGCCACCGTGCGGCTGATCACCGGTGACCGGGTGACCGTGACGACGGTGCCGGGAGGCAGGCACGTCGCGTCGGTCCGGCCCGGACCGGGGCGCGAGCGCATCTCCTTCCGAACGGAGGAGGGCGGCGACAAGGCCCTGACCGTCATCCCCTCCGACGCCCAGTCGTTGGTGACCGCCGGCACGCTGGACCGCCGCCTGTTCGAGGTCACGGCGCTGATCGCGGCGGGCCTCGACGAGAAGCGATCCTCCTCGCTTCCGCTGATCGTCTCGTCCGAGTCGTCACCGGCCGCGGCGAAGGACGCGCGGAGGGCGCAGGCCACCGCGGTCGCCGCCGACCGGCTGATGACCTTCCGGGCCGCCAAGACGCCCGCGTACGACCTGGACAGCATCAACGCCCGGTCGTTGAGGGTCGCGGCGGGCGAACTCGGCCGCTTCTGGGACGCGCTGGCATCCGCCGCGGGCTCCGACGCGGCCCGCGCCGCCGTCACCCCGCGCATCGCGCTCGACGGCCAGGTCAGGGCCGTGCTGGACCGCAGCACCGGTCAGATCAACGCGCCGACCGCGTGGAAGGCCGGCTACCACGGCAAGGGCGTCAAGGTGGCGGTCCTCGACACCGGTGTCGACGACAAGCACCCTGACCTGTCCGGACGCATCGCGCAGGCCAAGGACTTCTCCAACAGCGGGGGCACCGGTGACCACTTCGGCCACGGTACGCACGTCGCCGCGACCGTCGGCGGTACGGGGGCCGCGTCCGGCGGGTCCATGCGCGGTGTCGCGGCCGAGAGCGAGCTGATCGTCGGGAAGGTGCTCGACGACAACGGGTACGGGACCGAGTCCTCGGTCATCGAGGGCATGGAATGGGCGGCAGCCCAGGACGCCAAGGTGATCAACATGAGCCTCGGGGGCGGGCCGACCGACGGCACCGACCCCATGAGCCAGGCCGTCAACGCGCTGACGGCGTCCACGGGCTCACTGTTCGTCATCGCCGCCGGCAACGACGGGGGCAGCGGCCAGTCCACGATCGGCTCGCCGGGGACCGCCGACGCCGCGCTGACCGTGGGCGCCGTCGACCGCGACGACTCCCTCGCCGGCTTCTCCAGCCGCGGACCCAGGCTCGGCGACGGGGCGGTCAAGCCCGACGTCACCGCGCCCGGTGTCGGCATCGTGGCCGCCCGCGCGTCGGGCACCACCATGGGCTCGCCGGTCAATGCCAACTACGTGGCGGCGTCCGGCACATCGATGGCCACACCGCACGTCGCCGGCGCTGCGGCGATCCTGGCGCAGCAGCACCCCGACTGGAGTGCCCAACAGCTCAAGGACGCCCTCATCAGCACCTCGAAGACGGTGTCGGGCACCAAGGTGACCCAGCAGGGCGGCGGCCGCATCGACCTCGCGACGGCCATGGGGCCGCTGACGGCCTCCGGTTCCCTCGCCTTCGCCCCGGTCCGGGCCGGCGACAGGAAGGGGCAGACGCAGACGCTCGCCGTGCGATACGCCAACACCGGCAGCCGCCCCCTCACGCTCGACCTCGGCGTCAGCCTGGCCACCGACGGCGGTCAGGCCCCCGCCGCGGGCGCCGTGCGCCTCGGTTCGGCCTCGCTGACGCTCGCCCCCGGCGCCCGCGCGGAGGTACCGCTGCACCTCGACGCGGCAGGCGTCAGCCGCGGCAAGTACTACGGCTACGTCACGGCGAAGACCTCGGACGGCACGGTGCAGGCCCACACCACTGTCTCCCTCCAGGTCACCGGCCGGCAGCACGTGCTCACCGTGGTCCCGCGCGACCGTCAGGGCCGGCCCTCCGGCAGCGACGGCCTTCCGAACATCTGGGGCCCCGCCGGGTACGTGAGTTACACGGACCTGGAGAAGGGTGTCGCCGTCGTCGAGGAGGGCACGTACGTCCTCCAGGGCGGCTTCTTCTCGGAGAGCGTGAACGGCGGCGAGGCGGGCGAACTCATCGTCCCCGAAGTCAAGGTCACCAAGGACACGACGGTGGCGTTCGATGCCTCCGACGTCACCGAGGTGACGATCAGGACCCCGCGCCCCGCCGAGCAGCGCGGCTTCCTGAGCACCCAGTTCTACCGCGAGTTCGAGGGTGAGAGGAGGAGCTGGGGCCTCCAGATGTTCGACTCGGTCAAGCGGGTCTACGTCAGCCGCACCGCCCCGGTCACCGAGGGCGCGTTCGAGTTCAGCTCCCGCTGGCAGCTGACCGCGCCTCAGCTGGAGGCCAGGGTTCCTGGCATGTCCCGGCCGCTCGTCCCGTACTACGAGCAGGACTCGCCCGTCTTCGGCGACCGCGGTGCGCGGCTGAGTGCCGTGAACGCCGGCACCGGGACCGCGCCCGACTTCCGCCACGCCCGCGGGAAGCTGGCTGTTGTCCGCGTGGAGCCCTCGGACGACACCCGGGCGCTGGCGCGTGCCGCGAAGTCCGCGGGCGCCAAGGCGCTGATGGTCGCCTGGCCCGAGGGGATCATCCACTGGACGCGCTGGCGTCCCGACACCGAGCGCATGGCCGTACCCACCATGCGGGTCTCCTCCGCGCAGGGTTCGGAGCTGCTGGAGCGCGCGAAGAAGGGCGCCACGGTGGCGTTCTCGGGCACGGAGCACAGCCCGTACCTCTACGACGTCATGCAGGTGGCCAAGGGACACGTGCCCGACAAGCTGGTGCACACCGTCTCCGAGCGGGAGAGCGCCGTCATCCGGAGCGCCTACACGCAGACGGGCGCCTCGTCCTGGACGAGCGAGCAGCGGTTCGGATGGCGTCCGTTCCAGAACACGGCCTGGGACGTCAGCAGCCGGTACACGCCGGTCGGCCGCGAGCGCGTCGAGTACGTGAGCGGCGGCGACACCCTGTGGGACCAGGTCGTCCACCACAACGTCATCGACTCCCCCGACCGGCCACTGGCCGCCGGAATGATGAACATGCCGCGCACCTACCGGTCCGGCGAGAAGGTGTCGGAACGCTGGTTCGGGGCTCCGGCCCGGCCGTCGATCCCGCGCGGAGCGGGTCGGGCGTCGGTCCGCACCGGTGACACCCTGTCCGTCTTCGTCCCGGAGTTCACCGACTCCACCGCCGGTCACTACGGGTTCGCCGAGACGCCGGCCTTCCCCGGCGGCGGTGTGGGTGGCGCGCGTGCGGCGGGTGACCTCGCCGACACGACGCACGCGGTCCTCTACCGCAACGGGCAGCTGGTCGAGGAGTCCGACAACGGCGCCTGGGGCGACATCGAGGTGCCCGCGGGCGACGCCGAGTACCGGCTCGACCTGACGACCGCCCGGACCTCGGACGACTGGCGCTTCGGCACGGGCACGCGGACGTCGTGGACGTTCCGCTCGGACACGGCCGCGACTGCGACGCGACTGCCCCTGCTCCAGGTCGACTACTCGGTGCCGACCGATCTGTTCAACGCGGTGGCTCCCGGCCGGACCCATGCCCTCGGGATCGACGTCCGGATGCAGGACGGCATGCAGGCTCCGCGCGGTACGTCGGTGAAGGTCGAGACGTCCTACGACGGTGGCCGGACCTGGACGACCGCCACCACGGCGCGCAAGGGAGACCGCTTCACCGCCACGGTGAAGCGTCCGGACCGGGTGCGTTCCGACGCGTACGTCACGGTGCGTGTGACCGCGAGGGACGCGGCGGGCAACAGCGTCCGCCAGACGGTGGACCGCGCCTACCTGCACCGCGCCGGTCGGTGACGGTGACCTAGGCACCTCCCCGTGGACCGCGGCGGATGTCGGGGAGTGGGGCCCCGGCGTCCGCCGCTCGGCGCTCTCGGGCGCGTGCCCGACGGCCGGGCCGGGCTCGTCCGCGAGGAGCCGAAAAAGATCGTCGTCGTCATCGATGCACGACACCTCACTCGGTTATAGTCCAAATTTCAAGCTCACCTGCTGGTTCGCCCTCGGCTGTGTGCGAACCCCTCAGCCCTGGAGACCCGGCATGCTGGAGGCGGCTGGCCTCACGTCGGTCGAGGAGACCGTCTACCGGCTTCTGGTGATCACCCCCAAGGCGTCGGCCGACGAGATCGCCGCGCAGACCGGACTCGGGCGGGAACAGGTCGACGGCGTCCTCGCCGCGCTGACCGTCAAAGGGCTGGTCATATCCGGCGACGAGAGCCCCCTCCACTTCACCGCCGCGCCTCCGGACGTGGCGCTGCTGCCGCGTCTGCAACGCCGCGCGGACGCCCTGGAACAGAGCCGGGCCGCCGTCGCCGACCTCCTGGAGAGCTATCGCAGCACCCGGCGGCAGGACGCCGGTCATGTCATCGAGGTCATCACCGGGGCCGAGGCACTGCGCCAGCATCTGCGCCGGCTGCAGAACAACGCGCGTCACGAGATGCTCTGGTTCTGCAAGGCCCAGTACGTGGCCATGCCCTCGGGAAGCAATCGCGCGGAGTTCGACGCCCTGGCGCGCGGGGTCCGCTACCGGGTCCTGTACGAACGGGCCTTCTTCGACGACGACGGAGCCGTCGACAACGTTATCTCCGGGGTGCGTGCCGGCGAACTCGCACGTTCCGTGCCACATCTCCCGCTGCGGCTCGCCGTCGCCGACCGGGAGACGGCCATCTGCCCGCTGGTGCCGGGCGGCCCGTACGGCAGCCCCGGTGAACCCACGGCCGCACTGCTGCGCGACAGCAGTCTTCTGGAAGCCCTGACCGCACTCTTCGAGCGCTACTGGGAGGACGCGGTTCCTCTGCATGTCAGCGCCTCGGGCACCATCGTCGGGCCGGACGAGACCGAGGACACGGAGGTTCTGCGCGAGACCGACCGCAGGGTGCTCTCCCTGCTGGTGGCCGGCATCGCCGACAAGGCGATCGCCAGTCAGATGGGGCTGAGCCGCCGCACCGTACAACGCCGGATCCAGCACATGATGGCCCTCGTCGGCGCCGGAACGCGGATGCAGCTCGCCTGGCACGCGGCGCGTCGGGGCTGGCTCTAGGCGGGCGGATGCCAGAGGCCGATGGCAGCGGCGCGGCACCCGGGCACGGGGCTGAGCCAAGGGCCTTCGGCGGTCCCCGCTCAGCCAGGTAGAAGTCCTTGCCCGGCATGCGGCTGCCCCGGCTAGAACACGTGGAGAAAACACCCGACCGCGACCGCACCGGCAGCCGCGATCGACGTCAGTTGAATGAAGATCTTCCTTCGCTTCACAGAGACCTCTCCGGGGGAAGTGTCGGGCCGCTCGGCCGGAGCTCTACGGTGCCGACGCAGGTGCCGACGGTGTGAAAACTGATGGGGGAACCCGCGCCGGTCAGGGGTACGACGTCAGATGCCGCCCATGCGTATGAGCCACCAGTCGGAGTTGTACGCGCCGCTCACCGAGTCGTGCGTGCCGGCCGGGCGCTCCTCGACGGTGTCCTCCAGCCGAATGGGCTCGGGCAGTTTCGAGAACCGGAGGCTTCGCTGCACCTGCGCCGCGTCGACAGGCTTGCTTTCCTGATCCATTTCAACGCCTCCTCAGCACGGTTCTCACGCCGCACTCATGGCACCCGCTCCGCCTCTGCGCGAGGGGCGAGAACAAGCGCCTCCTGGTGAGTCATCCGCTCAACGGATGGCGAGGGTGACAAATTCCGGCACCCCGCCCCTGCTTCAGCCGCCGCGGTCTGCCATAGACGGACCGCGGCGGCGTCCCGTGCCCTGTTCGCCATGGGGGTGCGGCGGATCCCGCGCATCGGCGGACCTCCCTGGGCAGCCCGGGGCCCGTCCGGGACGGATCCAGAGGCCGGGCCACCGGGATGTCCGATCGGTCCTCAGGCGCGGCAGCGCAGCATCTCGAACGCGGGGTTGGCCCGGTAGTCCGCCCAGAACGCGTCACCGTACGCGGCGATGCCGGCCGGCGACACCGTGGTCGGGACCCAGGTGATCTCACTGAACCCGACCTCGGCCAGGCAGGTCTCGAACACCTCGCGGCGCGCCAGCCCTGCGGTGAACGTGACCGGCGCCTCGTCCAGCAACGCGGTGATCTTCACCCGGGGTCCGATACCGGACTCTTCGCCCGTCAGCTCGGTGAGGAACCCGTACGGGCGCGGCGACGGCCCGGAGAAGTCGTAGTCCGGCGTCTGGTGGAGCATGAGGAACTCGCCGCCGCTCGTCAGGCTCTCGTGCACCTTGCGGCACAGATGCCCGAACTCGGCGACGGTCTCCGCGTAGTTGAGCAGCATCACCGCGGTCGCCAGATCGAACCGCTCCCCCGCCGGCGACAGGTCGGCCACATCGCATACCTCGTAGCGCACACCCAGCGGCTGCGCCTGCTCGATCCCTTCCGCCGCGCGGATCATCTCGCCGGAGATGTCGACGCCGAGGACGTCGGCCGCGCCGCGCCGTTTCAGCTCACGGCTGTAGAAGCCGGTACCGCAGGCCAGGTCGATCACCTTCCTTCCGGTGACCTCCCCGACCATGCCGAGGAAGCTGGGCGCCTCCACGTACTGGGCCAGCGGCAGGGCCTTGAAGCCCTCGAACGCCTCACCGATCTCGTCGTACGTCTGCTGTGCACTCACCGCGCACCCTCCCGTTGTGGTGTCCTCGCCCCGGACACCCGGCAGTCTCTCCATCCGCGACAGCGGGCCCGTACTGGCAGAAGCCACAAAGATCGGGTGGTCGGTCCGTCTTTGCCGCCCCTGCTACACGGTCCGCCGCGACTCGGGCTTACCACGGGACGACATGAGCGGAATGCAGAAATCCGCTCTCGGTAGTCCGACATGCGGGTGCCCATGAGTGGCTTCACCGAAGAATGGACGGGCAACCCGGCAGAGGAAAGGGGTGGGAGTAGCGGGTGCTATAGTGATCATTCTTGCGCTTCGAAAACTAGTTCAATCTGTGCAGATGTGGCGATGGAACGCCTCCGGTGAGCTCGTTCACCGGGCCAGTGGGAAATGCCTCACCCCCAAGGGAAACAGTGCAGCAAATGGAGCGCTGCTCACTCTGTGGACTTGCACGGGCAGCCCTGTGCAGCGCTGGAAGTATTACCAGAGCAGCGTGACAGGGTTCGAAGGGATCCGCGGAGCTGACAGCTGGAAGTTTGTCACGCCGAAGGGGACCAGCGTCGCCAACGGAGTGCATATCACTCAGTGGGACTGGATGGAGCACGGCTCCCAGAATTGGTATTACTGGAATGTCTCTGTCTAGACTTCATTGAGCGGGTGTCGCGCTTCGGCACAGCCCGACGGTCTGCTCTCGGACAGGAACAGCGGCAATTCTGAACAGCGCGCGCTCCTGGATCTCTGATCCAGGAGCGCGCTTTTTCGCCCGCCGGTTGGCGCCTCCGGAAGATCTGAGCCGCTGGGCCGGTACTTCGTCGACCTGCACCGCCGCGCCCGCCTCGGCCGTACGTCCGGGGCGTCTGCCCGGGCCCTTCGAGGCCACGTACGCCCCAGTTCCGGGCGGGCGGGCCCCCGAGGCCCCGATGAAGTACCTGGCTCGCCCGCCATCACCAGACATGTCGAAGTGGCGCCTGGTCCCTGGCCGTTGGAGCCTGATGGGCGTTCCAGGCGCCACACCTTCATGCTCGCTTCGTGCCGCCATCCGGCGATCCCCAAGCGCATCCCCGTGCGTCGGGACGGCCCCGTGGGGCACAGGTCACCCGCCGCCACCGGTGTCGATCACGCAGAAGCGATTCCCCTCGGGGTCGGCCAGCACCACGAAGTCCGCCTCCTGCGGGTAGCTGTCCCAGTCGGCGCGCCGCGCGCCGAGGGACACCAGCCGCTCCACCTCCGCCGCCTGGTCGGCCGCGTCTCCCGCGTACAGGTCCAGGTGGATCCTCGGGTGGTCCTGGACCGGTGTCTCGCTGCGGCCGAGCGAGAGCTGAGGCCCGCTCCCCCGCGCCGGGATCAGGACCACCCAGTCGTCCTCCATCTCGTCGCGCGGCACGTAGTCCAGGGCCTTCGTCCAGAACGTCGCGGCGCGGCGTACGTCCGAGACTCCCATCACGACCGATCCGATGCGCAGCATGCCGCGAGTCAATCAGACGGCTCCCGCGCGAGCCTGGCGTCCTGCCCGCGGCCCGGGTTCCAGCCCGAGCCCGAGCCCGGAAAAACTTCTTCGGAAAAATCTCGCCGGAGAGGTATCAGGTGCCGAAGAGGGGGCAGACGGACTGTCGACCCGAGCTCGCGGCCTCTCCCCCCTGGCCGCTCGGGCTCCTCGGCCCCACCGGCTCCCCCCCCTGCCGGTGGGGCCGCCTTCTGCTATTTGACCGATCCCGCCATCACTCCCTGGACGAAGTGCCGCTGGAAGGCGAAGAACACCACCAGCGGGACCACGACCGAGAGGAAGGCTCCCGGCGCCAGGACGCCGATGTTGCTGCCGAACTGCCTCATCTCGGACTGGAGGGCGACCGTCAGCGGCTGGGACTCGCTGTCCGCGAAGAGCAGCGCGACCAGCATGTCGTTCCAGACCCAGAGGAACTGGAAGATCGCCAGGCTGGCCAGGGCCGGCCGGCCGAGCGGCAGGATCAGGCGGGTGAAGATCCGCCACTCGCCGCCGCCGTCCATCCGTGCCGCTTCCAGCATTTCGCGGGGGATCTCCGCGAAGTAGTTCCGCAGCAGGAAGATCGCGAACGGGAGACCGTAGGCGACGTGGAAGAGGATCACGCCCGGGATCGTGCCGAACAGCCCGATCGCGCCGAACAGCTTGGCGACCGGCAGCAGTCCGATCTGGACCGGCACCACGAGAAGCCCGACGACGACCAGGAAGATCGCGTTGCGGCCGGGGAACTCCAGCCAGGCGAAGGCGTATCCGGCCAGTGCGGCGATGATGACGACCAGTGCGGTGGCCGGCACCGAGATCAGCACGGTGTTCCAGAAGGCCTGGGTGATCCCGGAATCAGCGAACAGGGCGGTGTAGTTGTCCAGCGACAGCTGACCGGGGTCGGTCAGCGCCGTCCACCAGCCCTTGGCCGCGTTGTCGCCGTCGGATCGCATGGACGACAGGAACAGCCCGGCCAGCGGGGTGATCCAGACGAGGGCGACGACGATCAGGACGGCCTGGACGACTCCGTTGCTCAGCAGGCCGGTGAACCTGCCGATGCTGCGCCGGCGAGGGACGGACGCCCGAGTGGGCTCGGGGTCCGGGGACTTGGCCGGCGGCGGGGACGGCCGGCGCTCGATGGTGCTGTGGCCGCTCATGCTCCGCTCCTTCGGAAGCGCCGGACGTTGAAGATCATGGCCGGGACGACCAGCAGCAGAAGGATGACGCTGATGGCACTGCCGAGGCCCTGGTTGTTGCCGCCGCCGAAGGACACCAGCCACATCCGGGTCGCCAGCACATTGGCCTCTTCCTGCACGGGTCCCGGCGCGATGATGTACACGAGGTCGAAGACCTTCATCACGTTGATGACCAGGGTCACGAAGACGACCGTGAGCACCGGGGCGAGCAGCGGGACCGTGATCCTGCGGAAGATCTGCCACTCGTTGGCGCCGTCCATCCGGGCCGCCTCCAGGGCGTCCCGCGGCAGCGCGGCAAGTCCCGCGCCGATCAGCACCATCGAGAAGCCGGTCCAGATCCACAGATAGGCGCCGATGATCGCCGGGGTGACCAGTGCGGGTCCGAGCCAGGAGATGCCCTGGTAGGGAGCGGCGAAGTTCTCCGCCGGGAGCCGGACGGTGTACGAGCCGTCCTTCAGGCCCGTGAAGGTGAAGGACCCGTCGGCGGCGGTGGTGGACTTCGCGGCCACCTTCCCGTCCCGTACCGCCTCGACCGACATGCCCGGCAGACCCTTCTCGGCCGGGTCGACCTTGCCGGGGCTGCCGCCGCCCCCGGGCGTGAAGTCGTGGTAGACCACACCGCTGAGT
This sequence comes from Streptomyces sp. NPDC058685, assembly GCF_042714725.1. NCBI lineage: Bacteria > Bacillati > Actinomycetota > Actinomycetes > Kitasatosporales > Streptomycetaceae > Streptomyces > Streptomyces sp. NPDC058685. The sequence continues at coordinate 91,095 of NZ_JBHXSL010000020.1, read as the reverse complement.
TCGTCCGCGGCCGGCGCCGCGGAGCCGGCGGCCCGTGCGGGCTCGGCCTCGGCGGGCATCTTGTCGGGTGCGACCCCGACGAAGCCGAGCGTGACGGACGTGCCGGGGGCGACCGCGTCGGTCGCACGGTACGAGCCGCCCTTGTCGGCGGTGATGCCGAATCCTTGCCGGGCCCGGGCCGTGGGATAGGCGGAACGGTCGTCGAAGGCGTCGTGGACGCCGACGGCGACGGCGTTGAGCACGCCCTTGTTCGGGTCCTCCTCGTAGGCGAGGCGGAAGATGATGCCGGCTGCCAGGAAGGACACCGCCATCGGAAGGAAGAGAACGAGCTTGAAGGCGGTCGCCCAGCGCACCTTCTCGGTGAGCACGGCGAGGACGAGGCCGAGGCCGGTCAGCAGCACCGGGGCGACGACCACCCAGATGGTGCTGTTGCGGATGGCCTTGAGGGTGGCCGGGTCGCTGAATATCTCGGCGTAGTTCTGACCGCCGACGAAGCGGTCACCACTGGCATCGAAGAGGCTGCGGCCGGCGGAGAACAGCACCGGGTAGACGACGAGGGCACCGAGCAGCAGCAGGGCGGGGAGGACGAACACCACCGCGACGTTGCGCTTCCTGAGCTGGGCGCGGCGCCGTGGGTTCGCGGCGCGGGCGGATGCGAGGACGGCCATGATCGCTGCCTCAGCTCTTGTACGCCTTGGCGGCCGCGGCTTCGAGCCGGGCCGCGGTGGCCTTGGGGTCGGAGGGGTCGCGCACGAAGTCCTGGAGGAGCTTCCACTCACCTGTGCCGTTGGTCCCGCCGAATGCGGCCGGGGCCTGGTCGGACATGTCGAAGCGGACCGAGTCACCGGCCTTGATAAGCGACTTGGCCGTGGCGCGTGTCGTGTCGTCTCCGTACGAGGCGAAGTCGACGTCCTTGTTGGGCGACAGGAAGCCGCCGGCACCGGCCCACACGGAAGCCGCTTCGGGAGTCGCCAGGAACTCCAGCAGCTGGTGCGCCGCCTTCTGGTTCTTGCCGTCCTTGAGCACGACGGCGGCGTCACCGCCACTGACCACGGGCGCTTTGCCGCTGTCGACGGCGGGAAACGGAAAGAACTTGGCGTCCTCGCCGAGCTTCTTGCCGAAGTCGTCCTTGGCCGTGCCGCCGACGAAGTCGCCCTCGTAGACCATGCCCGCCTTCGGCTCGGGGCCGAAGACCTGCTCGACGGAGCCGGGGAAGTCGGTGCGCAGCGCGCCGGCCGCGCCTCCGTCGACGAGCTGCTTGTCCTTGAACAGCTCGCCGAACTTGGTGAGTGCCTTGACGACGCTGGGGTCGGTCCAGGGCAGGGTGTGGGTGGCGAGCTGGTCGTATTTCTCGGGTCCGGCCTGGGAGAGGTAGATGTTCTCGAACCAGTCGGTGAGGGTCCAGCCGTCCTGGCCGGCGACGGAGAAGCCGGAAAGCCCGGAGTCGGCGATCGTGCGACCGGTCTTCACCATCTCGGTGTAGCTCTTGGGCTCCGCGACGCCGGCCTGTTCGAAGGCGCTCGGGCTGTACCAGACGGTCGACTTGTGCGCCGCCTTGAAGTAGAGGCCGTAGTAGGTCTTGTCGACGGTCCCGTACTCCTTCCACACCGAGGCGAGGTTGGCGGTGGCGGTCGTCGCCGCCTTCTTCGACAGCGGTGCGAGCCAGCCCTCCTTCGCGAACTGCTGGAGCACGCCGACCTGCGGAACCATGGCGACGTCCGGGGCGTTGCCGCCGTCGATCTTGGTGCCGACGAAGTTGGAGACGTTGTCACCGGTGGGCACGAAGACCGTCTTGGCGCCGGTCTCCTCGGTGAAGGCGTCGAGCACCTTGCTGAAGTTCTTCTGCTCGCTGCCGGTCCACACGCCGGCGATGGTCACGGTCTGGCCGTCGAGGGGCTTGCCGCCGCTCGCCGGTCCGGTGGTGCCGCCGCAGGCCGTGGCGCCGACGGCGAGGGTGAGTGCGGCCGAAGCGGCTGCCGCTGTACGGCGGTTGATCGAGGGTCGTCGCATGGTGGTTCCTTCCGAGGGTGGGTGAGGAAGAGGGAGGTCAGGCAGTGGGGCAGTCGCCCGTCCACCAGGCGGCGGTCGCTCCGGGGAGCATGCCGTCGGGACAGGGGCCGCTCGACAGGAGCGGAGTGCCGGGGACCGGTGCGGGCACGGGGTCGGTGCCGAAGTTGACGGCGCAGATCAGTCCGTCGCCGCGCACCATGGCCAGCACCTGGGGCGGCGCGTCGAGCCAGCGGAGCGAGCCTTCGCCCAACTGGGGCAGGCTGCGCCTGAGTTGAAGCCCTTCGCGGTACAGGTGCCAGAAGGAGCGGGTGTCGGCCAGTGCCAGGTCGGTGGCGTGCGCCGCGAACCACTCGGGCTGCGGCAGCCACGGCCGGGCACCAGCCTCGCCCTGGCTGAAGCCGAACGGGGAGGCGTGGCCGGACCAGGGCAGCGGGACGCGGCAGCCGTCGCGGATGCGTGCCCGGCTGCCTGTGCGGTGGAAGATCGGGTCGGTGAGCACCTCGTCCGGCAGGTCCAGGACCTCGGGGAGTCCGAGCTCCTCGCCCTGGTAGACGTACGCGGCACCGGGCAGCGCCAGCATCAGCAGGGCGGCCGCGCGGGCGCGGGCGGCGCCGAGTCCGCTGCCCTCGACGCCGGGCTCACCGGCGTACCGGGTGACCGTGCGCACCTGGTCGTGGTTGTTGAGGACCCAGGTGACGGTGGAGCCGGTGCCGGCGATGTCGCGTATCGCCTCGGTGATGGTCTCCCGGAAGGCGCCGGCGTCCCACGGTGCGCTGAGGAGGTCGAAGAAGAACGCCTGGTGGAGTTCGTCGGGGCGTACGTACTCGGCGTGTTCGCGTGCCGTCGGCACGGAGACCTCGCCGACGAGCAGGCGTTCGTTGCCGTCACGGGCGGCGTACTCCTCGCACACCGATCGCCAGCGGCGCCACACCTGGTGGACCTCGGGCTGGTTCCAGGCGAGCGGGTTGACCGAGTCGCGGGAGCGTTCGTCCGCCTCGGGGTCGGCGGAGTCGGGGAGTTCGGGGTGCTTGAAGAGGCCGGCGGCGACGTCGATGCGGAAGCCGTCGACGCCCCGGTCGAGCCAGAAGCGGAGCACGTCCTCGAAGGAGTCGCCGACTTCGGGGTTGCGCCAGTTCAGATCCGGCTGCTGCGGGGTGAACAGGTGCAGGTACCACTGTCCCGGGGTGCCGTCGGGCTCGGTGATCCGGCTCCAGGCGGGGCCGCCGAACATCGCGCGCCAGTTGTTGGGGGGCTCCTCGCCCCGCGGGCCGCGGCCGTCGGCGAAGTGGAAGCGACTGCGGGCGGCGCTGCCCGGGGCGGCGGCGAGGGCCTCGCGGAACCAGGGGTGCTCGCTGGAGCAGTGGTTGGGGACGATGTCGAGCAGGAGCTTGAGCCCGAGCCGGCGGGCGTCGCCCATCAGCAGGTCGAATTCGGCGAGGTCGCCGTAGACGGGGTCCACGTCGCGGTAGTCGGCGACGTCGTAGCCGTGGTCGTGCTGTGGCGACGGGTAGAACGGGCTGAGCCAGATGCCGTCGACGCCGAGCTTGCGCAGGTACGGCAGTCCGGCGCGGACGCCGGCGAGATCGCCGATGCCGTCCCCGGTGCTGTCGAGGAAGCTGCGGACGTAGACCTGGTAGATCACCGCGTCGCGCCACCATGCGGCGGTCGTGCGGGAAGTGCGGCCTGGGGCGGCCGGAAGGGTTGTGAGCATCTCGCGTCGACCTGTTCCTGCTGGATGCGAGTGCGCCCCGGATCGGGTGCGCCGTGATGCCTGCATGTTAAGTAGCGATGACGGCAGGGTGTCAACGAAGTCGCCTAAAACAGCCCGGGTATGCCCGACTATCTCCGCATTACAAAGAACGGCTTGCTACTTAACATGTAAGTAGCAAGCCGTTCAGAGGGAGCAGAGAGGGGTCACTGTCTGCGGGCGATGGAACCCAGTTCGCGGGACAGTCGCACCGTGGCCTGCGCGGGCGTCTCCCGCAGTGCCATGACGTCCTGCACGACGGCCTGCACCGCGAGGCTCACCTGGTCGTACCGCGGACTCTTGGGCCTCGGCTCGGCCGCCAGCACGCTCTGGCGCAGCGTGGGCAGATACGGGTACGCGCGGATCAGCGCGGGATCCTCGTACAGGTCCGCGCGCACCGGCGGCAGCGAGCCCTCCGTCAGCACCTGACGCTGAACGCGCTCACTGGTCAGATAGGCGATCAGATCGGCGGCCGACTCCGGATGGCGCGAGTGACTGCTCACGGCGAGATTGGAGCCGCCGAGCACACTGGTGCCGGGACCGTCCGGGCCCGGCAGAGGCACGGCACCGAACTTTCCCGCGACCTTCGACCCGGGGGCGTTGGCCTCCGAGTGGACGTACGGCCAGTTCCGCAGGAAGAGCAGCCTGCCGTCCTGGAAGGCCTGCCGGGACTCCTCCTCCTTGTAGTCACGGGCTTCGGGGGAGATCCACCCCTCGCGCACCCCGCTCGCCAGGAACTCCAGTCCGTCCCGGGCCGCCGCCGAGTCCACCGTGACCCGGGCGCCGTCGTCGCGGAGGATCGAACCGCCCGCCGAGTGGACGGCTTCGGTGGCGTTCACCGTCAGCCCCTCGTACGGCAGGAACTGGCCGGCATAGCCGTCCAGGCCGTAACGGGGGGCGAGGGTCCTGGCCTGCCGGGCGAGCTCCGCCCAGGTGCGGGGCGGCTGTTCGCCCGCCTTCTCCAGGATGTCCTTGCGGTAGTACAGCAATCCGGCATTGGTGACATACGGGACCGCGTACAGACGGCTGTCGAAGGTGGCCGTGTCGACCACCGGCGCAAGGAAGCTGTCCAGTGGGAACTTGTCCCGCTCCAGCGGGGAGATCCAGCCTGCGGCGGCGAACTCCGAGGTCCAGGCGACGTCGATGTTCAGCACGTCGAAACGGTCACTGCCGGAGCGCAGTTCGCTGGTCATCTGCGCCCGGGTCTCGTCCGCCGAGTCCGGCAGCTCGACCAGGGTCACCCGTTCCTGCGGGTGTGCGCTGTTCCAGTCGTCCAGCAGCGGACCGAGGTACTCGGTCAGATCGCCCGCCGTCACCAGCGTCATGGGACCGCGGCCGTCACCCTCCGGGCTCGCACGGCTCCCGAAGCCCGCGTATCCCGCGAGCAGTACGGCGAGTACGAGGAGCCCCCTACCCGCGGCATGCATCCACCGCATAGGTTCCTCCCGGTACACCGATCCGGCCACGACGCCGTTCAATGTGGCCTATGTATACCCGTTAGGCATGGGCGATACTAGACGTCCAGGCAGAGAAGGCGGGTGGCACGAACCACACCCCGCGTCCGAGCAACAAGAGACTACGGACCTCGGAGGGAGGGAGCGCGTGCGGCTGCCGCTCCTGGCTCTCCTCACCCGTGGACCGGCGCACGGTTACGAGCTCAAGCAGGACCTTGAGAAGCTCCTGGGCGCCGCGTACCCTCAGCCGAACGTCGGCCAGATCTATGTCACCCTGGGGCGGCTGGAAAAGGCCGGTCTGATCGCCGGCGAGGACGTCGAACAGGCCGGCAGGCCCAACAAGCGCACCTACCGGCTCACCGATGCCGGGCACGAGGCGGTACTGGCCTGGTTCGAGGAGACCACCGACGAGCCGAGGGTCCGGGACGAGTTCTTCATGAAGATCGCCCTCGCCCCGGAGTCCGGACTGGCCGACCCGATCGTGCTGATCAACAAACAGCGTCGGCAGTATCTGAACACCATGCGGGACCTGTCGAAGCTCGCGGCGGCCGAGGACCGGGACAACCGGGTCTCCCAGCTGCTGATCGAAGGCGCGATGCTGCATCTGCAGGCCGACCTCGACTGGCTCGAACGCTGTCAGGAGGAGCTGGAATGAGCGACGACGCCACTCCCGCCGAGCCGGGCACGCCCGGCGAGCGGGGCGTCGTACCGATCGTGCGCGCCGAGGGCCTGACCAAGACCCACCACGGCGAAGGCGCCCCGGTACCGGCCGTGCGCGGGGTGGATCTCGTGGTCCAGCCCGGAGAGTTCGTCGCCGTCACCGGACCCTCCGGCGCGGGCAAATCCACACTGCTCCATCTCATCGGCGGACTTCAGCGGCCGGACAGCGGAAGTCTCTGGCTCGACGGACGCCAGGTGGACGGCTATCGCGAGGCCCGCTGGGCGATGCTGCGCCGTCGCAGCATCGGCATCGTCTTCCAGTTCTTCAATCTGGTCTCCGACCTCACGGTCGCCGACAACGTGGAACTGCCCGCCCTGCTGGCGGGCGCCTCGCCCAGGGCAGCCCGGGAGAGCCGGGCCGAACTGCTCAGCGAACTCGGTCTCGAAGGCCGGGAACGCTCCATGCCCGGTGAACTCTCCGGCGGTGAGCAGCAGCGGGTGGCGCTGGCCCGGGCACTGGTGAACCATCCGGCGCTGCTGCTCGCCGACGAACCGGCGGGCAGCCTGGACAGCAAGGGCACCCGCGAGGTGCTGCGGCTGCTCTCCCGCTTCCACCAGCGTGGCCAGACGATTCTGCTGGTCACCCATGACGCGCGGATGGCCAGCGCGGCCGACCGCGTCATCAGCTTCTTCGACGGGCGAATAGCCGACGACGCGGCACTCGGGGCGGGGTCACGCGCCACGGGTGCCGGAGTCTCCGGTGTGCTCGAACTGAAGGAGTGAGCGTGCGGGCCACACTTCGCTGGGCGCACGCCGATCTGCGGGCCCATCGCGGGCAGGCGGTCTTCGTCGTCCTCGCCGGCGCCGGGATCATCGGTTCGCTCCTGCTCGCCGTGGCCCTGTTCAGCTATGCCGCCAACCCCTGGCAGCGGATCTTCACCCAGTCCGACGGAGCCCATGTCTGGCTCCACACCCGGGCCGCGGCGGACACCGACGCCCTGTCGAAGCTGTCCGACCTCGAAGAGGTCGCCGGCGTCTCGGGCCCGTACCGCACCGGGAAGGCGACGCTGGAGTCCCGTGGCGTACGGGCGAGCGTGTCCCTGCGCGCGACCGGGATCCAGCCTCCCGAGGTCGCCCGGCCGCTGGTCACCACAGGCCACTGGCTCGACGCCGGCGCGGGCGGTGTGGTGCTGGAGAGTTCCGTCGCCCGTGTTCTGTGGGCAGAGCCGGGTGACAGCCTGACCGTGAAGGGTCCGGACGGGGCCTCGCGCACCCTGCGGGTCGCCGGAGTGGCCGAGGCCGCGGAACCTCGCTACCGGCCCGGGGGCGAACCCGGCATCGGCTGGGTGCTGCCCGGCACGCTCGACCAGGTCGCTCCCCGCAGCACCTCGCAGAGCGTGGGACTGCGGCTGAACGACCCCGCCGATCTCGACTTCACCGTCCAGCAGGCCGTGACGCTGCTCGGCGCGGACCGGGTCGCCGAAGTGACCAAGTGGCAGCAGGCACGGGCCGAGGCCGGCAGCGACGACCGGCTGCTCGGGCAGTTGTTCGCCGTGTTCGGCCTGGGCGCCCTGCTGGCCGCCGCTCTCGCCGCGTCCGGAGCGATCGGCGCCCGGATCCGCGGTCAGCTGCGGGACATCTCCATCCTCAAGGCGATCGGTTTCACCCCCGGCCAGGTGGTCCGCGGCTTTCTGCTCCAGCACCTCGCGTGCGCCCTGCTCGGTGTCGCGCTCGGCACCGCCGCGATCGCCCTCCTGGGCTCCCGGATACCCGGCCGGATCGGTGAGGCGGCCGGTGTCTGGCAGGACCTGCCCGGTCACACGGCCCTGATGATCGGCGTTCCGAGCGGCGCGGTCCTGCTGATCGCCGCCGCCACCACGCTCGCCGCCTGGCGTGCGGGCCGCGTCCCGCCGGTCCCGATGGCGCGGTCCGCGCTTCCGTCGGCCTCGCCCATGACCGGCCTCGGCCGGCGGGCTCTCGGCCTGCGAGTGCCGCCCGCGCTGGTGCTCGGGTGGCGGGCCGCGTTCCCCCGGCGTGCGCGCACCCTGCTGACGGTGGCCCGCCTCGCGCTCCCGTTGCTGCTGATCACGGTGGCCCTGGTCGCCTGGTCCACGCTGGACGTGTTCCGCAGCCGCCCCGCCGACATGGGCGTGCCCGCGGCGCTGACCGTACGGGCCGAGCAGCCCGGCAGCCCGTCAGGGCAGCAGCTCGACCGGGCGTTGACCGCCCCGCCGGCCGTCGCCGCCGTCCATCCCGGCGTGGAGGTCGCCGCCCTCGTACCGGGGCAGACCGGCACCATCACGCTGCGCGGTCTCGGCACCGCCCGCTCCCCCTATCCCTTCACGGTGGTCGAGGGACGGGCGGCCGACGGGCCGGACGAGGCCGTCGCCGGACAGGGTCTGCTCGACCTGCTGGACGTCCGGGTCGGTGACTGGGTGCGCATGACCGTCGAGGGGCGGCCGCAGATTCTGCACATCGTCGGGCGGAGCATCGAACCCGAGGCGGGCGGCCGGGTGATCTCGACGACGGTGGACACCCTGGCCGAACGCGACCCCGCTCTGCGGCCCGACTTCTACCATCTCGTGCTGCGCCCCGGCGCCGACCCGCGCGCCGTGAGCGACTCGCTCGCCGCGGCGGCCGGCGGGGCCCTGGAGATCCGCGAGACACCGAATCCGGCGGACCGTCTGGAGCCGGCGCGAGGGGTGATCGCGACGCTGATCGGTGTGCTGGCGCTCATCGGACTCACCGAGCTGCTGACGGTCATCGGCACGGGGGTACGCGACCGGGGCCGCGACCTCCTCGCGCTCAAGGCGATCGGGCTCACTCCGCGCCAGATCAGCGCGGCGATCGTGACGGCCGCCGGGTTCACGGCGCTGCTGGCCGCCGCGCTGGGTACCGGGCTCGGGGTGCTGTCGGGCAGCTGGCTGGTCGACGTCCAGGGCCGCTCCAGCGGTATGGGCGCGGGCATCGCTCATGCCCCGCCCGCGCTCCTGCTCGCCTCGGTGGCCGCCGGGGCCGTGCTGGGCGCCGTCGCGGCAGCGGCGCTCCCCGCCACCAGGGCGGCGCGCAGACGACTGGCGGACTCCCTGGCCGAGACGCTCTGAGGCAAACCTCCCGGCCCCGCCCCGCAGTTGGCACATGCTTGGCTCGGAGTTGTCCCACGCCGTGATCCAACTCCGTGCTTTCATACGGCAGTCAGCGGGAATGACTCATGTTCCTCGGGGGAACGGGAGAGGGGCCTGCTCATGTCGACGGGGGATCCACAGAACCGCATTCCGGCCTATCCGGGCGTCGAACGCTTCATCGACGCCTTCGACAAGCTGGTGGTGCAGCCGCGGCGCAGCCGCAGCAGAGTGCCGGTCGTCCTGCTCAGCGAGCCGGGCGACGGAAGTGCCGGGCGACGGATCGTCGCCGGACTGCGGTCCCGGATGCGGGGCCGCAGCGAAGTCCTCGCACCGCACGCGTACATTCCGCAGATCCCGGACGGGGCGGATCCGCCGCCGCTCGAACTCTTCGAGCATCTGACCCTTCAGCTCGCGGAGACGATGCCGCCCGGCACCGGCGAACTGCGGCTGCACAGCTACCGGTTGCTCCGTTCCGTCGTGACCGCCCCCGCCATCGAGGGCCTGATGGAACGACGCCACGCCGAACTGCGCAACCACTGCTACGCGGAGCACCGCAACTGGTCCCGTACCGCGCAGACTCTGTGGTGGCTCGGCGGCCGTGACCAGGCCAGCGGTGGCACGCTCCTCGAACTGCTGTGGAACTTCATCGCCGGCCCGCTCTTCCAGCGGCTGCCGCGCGCCCTCTACAGCTGGCGCGCCAACCGGCGCATGCTCGGCCGGGCCCGCAGCCGCAGCTGGTACGCGGAGTGGGTACGGCGCCAGCACGGCAGCCCGCCCACGGACTTCTTCCGCTCCGCCCTCGATCTCGTGCACGGTGAACCGGCCACGGAGCCGGAGCGGATGGACCGGGTGCTGATGCACGCCCTGCTCGCCGATCTCGACCAGGCGTGCCGTTCCCGGATGTTCAACCCCTGGCGGCGCAGGCGCACCACCCGTTTCGTGCTGCTCTTCGACGAGGCCGGTCCCGCCGACTCGCGCGTCCAGCGTTTCCTGCGCGAGTTGCGCTCCGCGATGGAGGATCTGCGCTGCACCTCGGTGTTCGCCGTCGCGGGCGGCGTGCGCTCGCTCGCCTCGCGAATCCCGGACATCGACGCCACCGGTCTCGCGCATGCCGGCGCGGAGCTGATCAACATCGAGCGGCGCGGGATGACGCCGGGGCAGCCGACGGGCATCGTCGTCCCGGTGACGGAGGTCCCCGAGGACGATCAGGCGGCGGTCTACTGGCTGGGCCGCTGGCCGACGCTGGTGACACCGTCGCCGCGCTGGGGGCCGGGAGCGGAGGTGGCCGGCGTTCTCGGGGTCGGCACCGTGGCGCTCGCGGTCGCGGCCGCCCTCGTCCTCGTACCGGATGTCCGGGGCGGCGACGACGACGATCCGTGCCAGGGCTCCACGTTCCTCGGCACGGACGGGCAGTGCGTGGGTGTCGCCGAGGGCGCGGCGGGCTTCGGCAGAGGGCCCAGCGAGCAGGCCGTACGGGCCGTGCTTCAGCAGATCGAGCGGCAGAACGGGGAGGTCGACACCGAGCTCGCGGGCAGGCGCGCCGACGACCGCCGGCCCGGCCGCCGTACCGTCGTCTACTTCGGGCCGCTCACCGGCGGCAAGGACGCCGAGGACCCCGTGCGCGGCGGCACCCTGGCCGAGCTGCGCGGAATCGCGCTGGCACAGCAGCACATCAACGCCCAGGCATTGCGGTCGGGCGAACGCGTACCGCTGCGAGTACTGGCCGCCAACGCCGGTGACCGGTTCAAGGACGCGCCCGCCGTCGCCGAGCGGATCGCGGAACTCGCGGCGCGGGACCCCTCCATCGCGGGTGTCGTCGGCTTCGGGCAGAGCCGGCGCAAGACGTACGACGCGATACGCGTTCTCGACAAGGCCGGCATCCCGATGGTCGGTACCTCGGGCACGGCCGACGAGCTTCTCCGTCAGGGCGAGCACTACTACCAGACGGCTCCCACCGATTCCCGGGCGGCGGAACTGATGGCCGTGTTCGCGAAGAGCGCCGCCATGACGGGCGGACGGACGGCGGCGAGGGTCAGCCTCGTCGCGGACGCGACCGACGCGTACAGCAACAGCCTCGCCGCTTCCTTCCGTTCCTCCTACGGTCCGGCCCGCACCGACGTGCTCCTCTACACACCGAACGACGCTCCGGAACCGGACCCCGTCCCTGGTGCCGTGAGCGGCCGGCCGGTGCCCACCGTGGAGGATCTGGCCCGTGAGGTCTGCCGTGCGGTCCAGAAGGAGCCGCGGACGGCGGTGGTGTGGTCGGCTCGCGCCAGTCAGTTCCAGTTGTTCCTGGCGGAGATCTCCCGGTTCTCCGGCGACTGCCCGAAGCTCAGCGTGCTCGGCGGTGACGACGTCACCAATGCCCTCACCGAACAGCAGCGCCCCTGGGACGACTTCAAGGGCCTCACCCTCTTCTACGCCTCGCACGGCTACGCGCCCACGCTGGCGAAGCAGAGCCCGGAGGCCGCGGCCTTCCTCGCCGCGTACGACCGTGCGTACAGCACCGACCGCACACCCAGCACCAAGGCGATGCGCGAGGACGGCCATGTGGCGCTCGCCTGGGACGCGTTGCGCTATCTCGCCGAAGGCATCGACCAGGCGTGGCGCACCACCGGCGGTCACGACGACCGCCTCGACCGCGGACTGCTCCAGGGGGTGCTCTACCAGGGCCTGGGCGGTGGCGGTTTCGACGGCGCGACCGGCCGGATAGACGCCCACGGCGCGGCGGGCGGTGGTCGGGTGACGGAGGACAAGCTCCTCGCGGTGCTGCGGGGCAGCAACGGGCAGCCGGCGACGGAGCTGCTGTGCGGCACGGTGACACGCGGCGACGTACGCCGGACGTGGGGCCCGAAGGGCAAGGAGTTTCCCTGTCCGCAGAGGTGACCGGTCACGGAGTGCAGGCGTGAGCCGGGAAGGGCGGCTCGGTAGCATCGGGCGATGAACCGTCCTCGGCTGATCGCCACCGACCTCGACGGCACGCTGCTCGGTCCCGGCGGCGTCCTGTCGCCGCGCACGCTGGGCGCCCTGCGGGCCGCCGTTTCCGCCGGTACGGAGGTCGTCTTCGTCACGGCCCGGCCGCCTCGATTCGTCGACATGCTCACCGCCGCGACCGGCCTGGTCGGCACGGCCGTGTGCAGCAACGGAGCCCTCGTCTACGACGTCGCCTCACGGATCGTCGTCGAGACACGGGTCCTGCCGCTGCCCACGGCCCGCCAGGTGGCCACGGCCCTGGCGGCGGCCGCTCCCGGGCTGGGTTTCGCCCTGGAGACCGGACACCACCTGCTGTACGAGCCGGGGTTCGGGCTGCGCTTCGAAGGGGCCGCCGATTTCGAGGTGGCGGTGGCGTCGCTGGTGGACCTGTGGCTGACGGAGGTGCCCGTCACCAAGCTGCTCGCCTGGTCGGCGCAGCTCGACGCCGACTTCCTGCTGGCCGCGGCGGAGGAGTCGGCGGGCGGGGTCGCGCAGTTCACGCACTCCGGCGGCCGCGGTCTGCTGGAGATCAGCGCACCCGGTGTGAGCAAGGCGAGCACGCTGTCCGCGCTGTGTGCCGTCCGTGGCATCGACGCGAGCGACGTCATCGCCTTCGGCGACATGCCGAACGACCTGGCGATCCTCCAGTGGGCGGGCACCGGCTACGCGATGGCCAATGCCCATCCGGCGGTACTGGCTGCGGTGGGGCGGCACACCGCGTCGAACGCGGACGACGGGGTGGCCGTCGTGCTGGAGGAGTTCTTCGGCCGGGGCTGACCGTACGTCGATGGCGGCTCGGCGGTGGCCCGGGCGCCGTCACAGCATCACGTGCTTGCCCTGCGTGTAGTCCAGCAGGCCGGACATCGACAGATCGCTGCCGTACCCGGAGTGCTTGACTCCCCCGTGCGGCATCTCGGACACCGTCGTGCCGTGGGTGTTCACCCAGACGATCCCCGTGTGCAGGGCCCGGGTTGCCCGCATGGCGCGCTCGTGGTCGGCGGTCCACACACTGGCGGCGAGTCCGAACCGTACGTCGTTGGCCAGGCGGAGCGCCTCGTCCTCGTCGGTGAAGCGCTGCACGGTGACGACCGGCCCGAAGATCTCCTCCTGCACGATCTCGTCGCTCTGGCGGACCCCGGCGATCACGGTGGCTTCGAGGAAGTGGCCGGGGCGCCGGAGGCGTGCGCCGCCGGTGACGATCTCGGCGTGGGCGGGGAGCCCGTTCAGCAGCCGTTCCACGGAGGCGAGCTGACCGGCGCTGTTGAGCGGTCCGAAGTCGGCTCCGGGGCGCTGTTTCGCGGCGTGCGCCGCGAGGGCGGTCACGAACGCGTCGTACACCCGGGTGTGCACGAGGAGCCGTGTCGGTGCCGTGCAGTCCTGGCCCGCGTTGTAGTACGCGACCGCGGCCAGCTCCGCGGCGGTGGCCTCGATGTCCACGTCGTCGTGCACGATCACGGGGGCGTTGCCGCCGAGCTCCAGGTGGACGCGTTTGAGGTCGGCGGCGGCTGCCGCGGCGATCTCGCGGCCCGCGCGGACGCTGCCCGTGACCGCGATCATCCGGACCTCGGGATGGGAGATGAGGGCCCGGCCGGTGTCCCGGTCGCCGCACAGGACGTTCAGTACGCCCGGCGGCAGGTGGTCAGCGGCGATCCGCGCCAGCAGCGCGACGGACGAGGGCGTGGTGTCGGCGGGCTTGAGCACGGTGGTGTTGCCCGCCGCCAGAGCGGGGGCGATCTTCCACGCGGCCATCATCAGCGGGTAGTTCCACGGGGTGATCTGGGCGCAGACACCGATCGGTTCGCGGCGCAGCAGGGAGGTGCGGCCCTCGGTGTACTCCCCCGCCGCGGCACCCGGCAGAGCGCGCGCGGCTCCCGCGAAGAAGCGGAACGCGTCGACGGTCGCCGGGAGTTCGTCGTCGCGGAACAGCTCGGCGGGCTTGCCCGTGTCCCCCACCTCCGCCGCCACCAGGTCGTCCGCGTGTGCCTCCATCGCGTCGGCGATGTGCAACAGGGCGCGCTGCCGTTCGCCCGGTGTGGTCACGGACCAGGTCTCGTACGCCGCCGCCGCCGCGGCGCAGGCCGCCTGGACATCGGCCGGTCCGGAGCGCGGGGCGCTGCGATGTGTCTCGCCACTGGCGGGGTCGACGAGTTGTGTCACCTCGCCGGACGCGGCGGGCAGGTCGGCGCCCCCGATGTGGTTGAGGATCTCGGAGTGCTTCTGGGTCTCAGCCACGCCGGAGTGCCTCCTTCGCTGCCGCACGGCCCGTGCGGACCGCGCCTTCCATGTAGCCGGCGACCCACTGGTCGGAACCGCAGACGTAGAACGGTGGTTCGTGGGTGGCGTGCAGAGGACCGACGCCCGTGACATCGCCCGGCGTCCACTGGGTGACATAACCCTGCGTCCAGGGGTCGGTGCCCCACAGGCGCAGATACGCGGCGACCGGTCGGTGGGCCTCGTCGCCGTAGAGACGGGCGATGTCGCCGAGCAGTTCGTGCTCGCGGGTGTGCGAGGGCATGCCGAGCAGGACGCCGTAGCGCTCCGGGGGGATCAGGGCGGAGAGGATTCCCTCGCTCTGCGGCCACGTGCTGCCGAGGACTCCTTCGCACTCGGACAGTCCGTTGAGGTCGCGGCCGCGCCAGAAGGGTTTGTCGTAGGCGGCGGTGAACTTGGCCGCGACCGCCTGGCGTTGACGATGCAGCGAGGCCATGCGCTCGTCGGAGACACCCGAGACGGTGACCGATCGGAGGGGGCCGACGGGAAGGGCGCTGACGACGGCCCCGGCGGTGAGGGTTTCCCCGCCGGCGAGACCGACCTCGACCCTGCCCGGTTCCACGGTGACGGACGCGACCGGTGCACCGAGGCGTATCCGCTCCCCCAGTGCCTCCGCCATGCGCAGGGCGACCGTCGCCGACCCTTCTGCGACACGCAGCCCTTCCCAGTCCTCGTAGTCGTAGTGGTCGCCGTCCCCGCTGCCGGGCACCGCGGCGTTCTTGCGCAGGGCGGCGAGCAGCGAGGTGCGTTCGTAGGAGCCGCTCGCGAGGGCGAGTTGGCCGATCTCCCACAGACGTACGACTCCGGGGGACGCCCCTTCGCCGCGCAGCCAGTCCGCGACGGAGAGCCGGTCCAGCGCGGCGGCTTCGGGGTGGGACCACGGGTCGTCGGGGTCGACGGTCCGGGCGAGGGCGGTGAAGGCGGCGGTGACCCGGCGGTGGCAGGTGTCGTCCCCGCCGGTGAACCAGTGCGGCGGGTCGCCCGCGGAGACGCCTTCCGGCGTGGCACGGGCCATGGCGCCCGGCTCGGCGACATAGCTGGGGGTCAGGGTGAGACCGAGTTCCGCGGCGAGGGCGAGGTACGCGGTGTGGGCGCGGCCGACCACTTCGCCGCCGAGCTGGACCAGCCGGCCGTCGGGCAGGCGGGTCTGTTCCACCCGGCCGCCGACGCGGTCGCGTGCCTCGACGACGAGGACGTCCGCTCCGCCGGCGGCGAGGTCGCGGGCCGCGGCGAGTCCGGCCAGCCCCGCGCCCAGGACGATGACGTCGTGGTTCATACGCGCTCCCTGGGTGCGGTGTTCTCGCGTCCGGCGTGACCGTCCAGCACGAGACAGTGCTCGGGCCTCCAGCCGATCTCGACGCTCTCGCCGCCGCTCCAGCGGTCCTCCATACGGGAGCGGTCGGTGTTCTGTTCCAGGACGGAGACGGTGATGCCGGGGGCGAGTTCGATGAGATAGGTGGTGGTGGGGCCGGAGTAAACGGTTTCCCGGATGACGCCGTTCACCATGGCCATGTCGGGGGTGAAGTCGGAGAGCCAGATCTTCTCGGGCCGGATGGAGAGACTGACGTTGCTGCCCTCGGTCACTCCGCTGCGGCTGCCGACGGGCAGCGACGGGCCCTTGTCGACGACGACGGAGCCGGAACGGTACGTGCCGGGAACCAGGTTGGACGTCCCCATGAAGGAGGCCACGAAGGTGCTCGCCGGGTGTTCGTAGACGTCCTCAGGAGTGCCGCACTGCTCGACGTGCCCCTCGTTCATCACGGCCACCCGGTCGGACATGGTCAGCGCCTCGTCCTGGTCGTGGGTGACGAAGACGAAGGTGATGCCGATCTCGCGCTGGATCTGCTTGAGCTCGACCTGCATCCGGCGGCGGAGTTTGAGGTCGAGCGCCGCCAGCGGCTCGTCGAGCAGCAGGACCTGGGGCCGGTTGACGAGGGCACGGGCCAGGGCGACGCGCTGGCGCTGACCGCCGGAGAGGGTGCGGGGTTTGCGGTCGGCGAGGGAGCCGAGCTGCACGCGGTCGAGCATGTTGCCGACGCGCTCGCGGATCTCCTTCCGGCCGACGCCCTTGCGCTTGAGGCCGAAGGCCACGTTGTCGGCGACCGAGAGGTGGTCGAAGAGCGCGTAGCTCTGGAAGACGGTGTTGACGTTGCGCTGGTTGGGCGGGAGGCAGGTGACGTCCTCGCCGCCGAGCAGGATGGTGCCGTCGGTGGGATCGGTGAAGCCGCCGATCATCCGCAGCGAGGTGGTCTTGCCGCAGCCGGAGGGGCCGAGGAGCGAGAAGAACTCGCCCGCCCCGATGTCGAGGGAGAGTTCGTGCACGGCGAACGAGCCTGCGTAGCTCTTGCTGACGCCGTCGAGGCGGACTGCGGGCGAGGTGTCCGCGGAGGTCGTGGATGTCACGGCTGTCACTTCCCGGAGAGCAGATCGAGGCCGCCGCGGCGGCCGAACAGGCGCGGGATCGTCAGCGCCAGGACGATGAGGCCGACGGAGCCGGCCAGCATGAGGGTCCCGACGGCGTTGATGGTGGGCTGCACACCGAACCGGATCGCCGAGTAGATGCGTACGGACAGCGGCTGGGGCTCCACGCCGGTGGTGAAGTAGGCGAGGACGAAGTCGTCGAAGACGAGGGCGAAGATGAGGACCGCCGAGGCCAGGATGCTGGGCAGCAGGGCGGGCAGCGTGACCAGCCGGAGCGACTGCCAGCGGGTGGCGCCGAGGTCCATCGCGGCTTCCTCCACCTCCGGGTTGAGTGCCGCGATCCGGGAGCGGAGGATCACGGTCACATAGGAGATGGAGAAGGTGATCTCCGCGAGCATCACGGTGCCGGTGGACAGGGTGATGCCCATGCCCTTGAAGAGCAGCATCGCCGCGACACCGGTGACGATCTCCGGGGTGATCAGCGGGACGAGCATGACCAGTCCGGCGAGGGAACCGAGACGGCTGCGGCAGCGGACCAGACCGAGGGCCAGGGCGACGCCGAGGATCAGCGATCCCACCATCGCGACCAGGGCCACCTGGAGGCTCATCCCGAGTGACGACAGCAGGACGTCGTCCCGGAAGAACGCCGAGTACCAGCGGAGGCTGAAGTCCTCGAAGACGGTCAGGGACTTCTGGGAGTTGAAGGAGAAGAGGACGACGACGCCGATGGGGAGGTAGAGGAGGAGGAAGAACAGCGCCGTGACGGCGATCGCGAAGCGGGGCCTGCGGTCGGTGCCTCGGCGGTGCCGGGTGCGGGAGGAGTGGCCCGGACGGGAGGCGGCGGACCTGCCCGCGCCGCGCGGTGTGGTGTCGGCGGCGGTGCGGGGGCTCGGCCGGCGCACCGGGTGGAGGGCGGGACGCAGGGTCATCGGACCGCCTCCGCCTCGTCCTTGCGGGTACGGCGCAGGTAGCCGATCATCCCGACGAACAGGACCGCCATCATCAGCATGGTGAGTGCCGAGCCGAGCGGCCAGTTCTGGCCCTGGAAGAACTTGTCCTGGATCAGGTTGCCGATCATGATCTGGTCGGGCCCTCCCATCAGTTGGGCGCTCACGAAGTCGCCCATGGCGGGCAGGAAGACAAGGACGCAGCCGGCTGCCGCCCCTTGCCGGGTGGCGGGCAGGGTGACGAAGAAGAAGGTCCGCAAGGGGCCGCCGTACAGATCGCGTCCCGCTTCGATGAGGGAGACGTCCATGCGTTCCAGCGCCGCGTACAGCGGGATGATCATGAACACGATGAAGCCGTAGACGAGTCCGGCGACGACTCCGGGGCCCGTCTGGAGGATCTTGGTGTCCCCGTCCGCGAGGCCCATGGCGCGCAGCGCTCGGAGCAGCGGTCCGTCGTCGGACAGGACGACGGACCAGCCGTACATCCGCACCAGGTAGTTGGCGAAGAACGGCACGACGATGGCGGCGATCAGGAGGTTCTTGTAGCGGCCGCCGTGCAGGGCGATGGCGTAGGCGACGGGATAGGCCACCAGGAGGCAGATCGCGCAGGTGAGCAGTGCGTAGCCGAGGGAGCGGAGCAGCACCGCACGGTAGGCCGGGTCGGCCATCGCCGCGATGTTGTCGAAGTTGAGACCGAACTGCGGGTTGCCGAGCGGATCGGTGGTGCCGAACGCGAGCGCGGCGACCAGCACGAGCGAGGCGATGAGGAAGCCGGTCATCCAGAGGGTGCCGGGAATCATCAGCCAGGTCCACAGCCGGGTGCCGGCGGCGGAGGAGCCGGGGCGGGGCCGGGACCTCCCGCGGTCGGGACGGGACGGGGGCTTCGCACCGTCGGCAGGGGACGCGGGCTTCCGGTGGTCGGGCGGATCCAGGGGATTCCCGCCGTCGGGTGGGGTGCGTAGTGCCATGTCAGCCGGCCTTCACATGGGTCCAGGCGGTGTCGCGGGCGCGTTCGCCCTTCGAGCTGCCGTTGCGGAAGAAGAGTTCGTCCTTGAGGTCGTCTGCGCCGACCAGGCACTGCGGGAAGGGCTCCACCAGGGCGGCGTAGGTGTCCTCGCTGCCGCCGACCGGCATCGGGTAGCCGATGTACTCGATGTTTCTCTTCACGTTCTCCGGGCGGAGCATGTAGTCGATGAAGAGCATCGCCGTGCCGGGGTGCCGTGCGTCGGACGGGATGGCGTAGCAGTCGGAGTTGACGGGGGCGCCTTCCTTCGCGACCTCGAAGCCCAGCACGGACGGGTCCTTGGCCTGCCCGAGCATGGCCGCCATGTCGCCGCTCCACGCCTGGGTCATCACCGCGTTGCCGTTGAGCAGGTTGTTGTAGCTGTCGCTGGAGAAGCCCCGCAGATGGGGCCGGAGCGACTGAAGGGTGTCGGTGATGCGGTCCAGGTCGCTCTCGTCGGCGGTGCTGACGTCGAGGCCGAGCTTGAGCGCGCCCAGGCCGAGTACCTCGTCACGGTCGTCCAGCACGAAGACCTTGCCCTTGGCGCGCCGGTTCCACAGGTCGTCCCAGGAGCCGGTGAGCTCGCCGACGCGGTCCTTCCGCCAGCCGATCCCCGTCTTGTACATGGTGAACGGGACGGTGTGGGCGGAGTGGGCGTCGTACCAGGGGTCGGCGAAGTAGTCGTACGTGCCGAAGACGGACTCGGCGTTCTTCAGCCGGGTGTGGTCGATCCGGCGCAGCCGGCGGCCCGCGGTCAGCCGCTGGGCCCACTTGGCCGTCGGAAAGATCAGGTCGTAGCGGTTTCCCGCGTTGAGCTTGGCGGCCATGCCCTCCATCGAGTCGAAGTTCGACTGGATGACCTTGACGCCGTACTCCTTCTCGAACCCTTTGAAGACGGCCGGATCGACGAAGTCGGCCCAGTTGAAATAGATCAGGTTCCCGTCGACGCGCACATCGATCGGGGCGTCGGGATCGCCGTGGGCGTTCGGATCCTCGGGCAGGAAGCCGCAGCCGGCTGTCGCTGCACCGAGTCCCAGGCCGAGAGCCGCGCCGGTGCTGGTGCGGAGGAAGGAGCGGCGGGACGGTGGGAGTGCCTCGGGGGACATCGACGGTCCTCTCCGTGGGGTCCGTGGACGGACGAACAGTGCTCAGGGCGCGGTCACGGACGCACGGATGCCTGACTCCGTGCTCGACCTGGGAGCCGCCGGACGGTGTGGGGTGCACCGCCGCCGCGGTTCCGGTTTCTCCTGCCTGGCCGCCGGGTGTCGGCTCAGGGCGTCGGAGCGTTGCGGGGGCTGTCCGGGCCGGAGGCGCCGTCGACTCGGTCATGGGGGCCGCCGGCGAGCCGGCCACCGATGCTGCCGTCGAGCCGTCCGCCGGCGGCGCCGCCGAATCCTTCGCCGGTGCTGCCGTCGAGGTCTTCGCGGACGCGTCCGGCGAACCAGCCGACCGCCGCCTCGCGGCGGGACAGCGGTCCGGGCTCGAAGCCCGGCGTGGTCAGTCCCTTCTGCACCCTGGCCACCAGCTCGGCGTCCTCGTCGTTGGTGATCCAGCCGATGTGGATGTTGAGCCGCCGGGCGAGGCGGGTGCGCAGTCCGGTGCCCCGCCGGGTGTAGAAGGCGCCGGGCACGGCCACCTGGTCCACCGCCGTGGGGATCGCGGTCCAGGCAAGCACATGGTCGGGGTAGAAGTCGATGAGTGTGTTGGGGTAGATCACGGCGTACCGCCACACCCTGCGGTCGGCCTCGGCGAGACCGGGCATCGGGGCGGCGATCCGCTGGTAGAGACGTTCCGCCCAGTTCGAGGACGGCTTGTCGCGCAGCGGTGAGGCGAAGAGTGCGTAGGACTCCTCGATCTCGCAGGTGTAGCCCTGGTAGTCGAGAAGGCGCATCAGGCCCGGGTGGGCCACGGGTACGTGGTAACCCTCCAGGTAGTTGTCGACGGCGACTTTCCAGTTGGCGTTCTGGACCTCGGCGCCTTCCAGATCATGGATACGGCTGCGGCCCACGGGCACCAGGTCGGTGCCCGCGTAGTGGCCGACCGCTTCGGCGAGGCCGGCGCACTGTTTGGCCAGCGGCACGGCGTCCCGGTCGAGGTTGACGAAGACGAAGCCGAGGAACGACTCGACAGCGACGGAGTGGAGGCCGAGCTTGGGCTTGTCCAGGCACGGGATCTGGCGTGCCTCGGGGGCTCCGACAAGGCGTCCGTCGAGCTTGTAGGTCCAGCCGTGGTACGGGCAGCGGATGGCTTTGCCACTGGGCTCGGGGGCCGTGACCAGCCGTGTTCCGCGGTGCCGGCAGACGTTGAGATGGGCGGCGAGTGAGCCGTCCTCGGTCCTCACCACGAGGACTTCGCGTCCGGCGACGGACGCGGCGAGACGGGCGCCCGGTCCGGGCAGATCGGATTCATGACACGCGAGCTGCCAGGACCTGGCGAAGATGCTCCGGGTCTCGGCGGCTGCCGTCTCGGGATCCGTGTAGTAGCGGGCCGACAGCGCCTGACCCGGGCTTTCCTGGGTCTGGCGGGTCGGCGGTGTCATGGTGACGGGAATGTCGGGCTGCATCGGCTGTCTCCTCCATGCCACAGGTGCGGCGATCGGTTGTTGAGGCGGCCCACAGGCGGTCAGTGGGCCGGGGCGGGGGACGCCGGAACCGCACTAACTAATTGGTCAGTCAGGTTGCTGGCGGGTTTCCGCAAAGTCAAGGCTTGCGGACTGACTAATTGATTAGTTAGTTTAGTCGGTGTCGCCGGATCCGGCATGTCACCGGCCCTCGCAGCGACCGCCCGGTGGCGCACCGGGCCCCTACCACCGGAGTCGCACGGCGTTCTCGCCCTGCACCGAGCCCCACGGACAGCACCTCGTCCCCGAGGCTCCCCGCCGCCCGGTCACGCCGGGCCGGCTTCCCTTCCCTCTCCCCCGGAGGCACGCATGAGCGGTCGTCGGAGTCTGGTCTGGCTCGGGCTCACCCCCGAACCCGAACGGGAACTGCCCCGCAGCGTGGCTGCCCTGCGCGCTCCCCGGCGCGATACGGCCGCCGTACCGCCGGAGCTGGCGGACGCCGAGCACCGCAGGGTGCAGCGCCTGATCCTGCGCGGCACCCGCCGCAGCTGGCTGCGCTACCTGGCCGAGGTCACCCATCTGGTGACCGCCGTCGCCGACGGCTCCCGGCCCGGCGACCGGCGTGCGGCACTGCTCGCGGGCGAGGTCGTGCTCGACCACCACCACATGCTCATCGGTCTCCCCGGTCCCGGCTACGACAGCACGGCCGCGGATCGCCGTGCGCTGGAGGAAGCGGTTCGGGCCCTGCGGACCGGCACCACGGCCGGGACCGACAGCACCGGCGCCGGCACCGGCATACCGGCGTCCGTCACCGGCGCGGAGACCACGCACGGCACAGCAAGGGGACGCGCATGACAGCGACGACCATCCTCTCCCTGATGGCGGAGCTTTCGGGCACCGTGCTCGGAACAGCGCCCCACACGGCCGAGAGCATCGACGACTACCTGTCCGCGGGCGGCTGTCAGGAGCTCGCCCAACCGGACCGGCTGCTGGAGCACATCGCCGACTCGGGTCTTCGCGGCCGCGGCGGCGCCGGCTTTCCGGCCGCCGTGAAGCTCCGCGCCGTCCGGGACGGCGGCGCACCCCCGGTCGTGGTCGCCAACGGCGAAGAAGGCGAACCCGGCTCGGTCAAGGACCGCTGGCTGCTGCGTGCCAGGCCCCACCTCGTCCTCGACGGTCTGGCTCACGCCGCCGCGATCACCGGAGCCACCCGCGGTTGCGTCTATCTCTCCGACCCCGTGGCAGGTGACGCCGTGCGGCGGGCGCTCGCCGAACACGAGCAGCCCCTGCCCATCGAGATCGTCGAGACCCCGCACACCTACGTCGCCGGCGAGGAGAGCGCGGTCGTCCGCAGGATCAACGGCGGCCCCGCGCTGCCCACCGCGAAGCCGCCGCGCCCCTTCGAGCGCGGCGTCGAGGACCGGCCGACCCTGGTCTCCAACGTCGAGACCCTCGCCCGGATCGCACTCATCGCGTCCCGGCCCGACGTACGACGGCGCACGGCAGGCTCCACCCTCGTTTCACTCTCCGGCGGCGACAGTGCCGCCATGCTCGCCGAGGTCCCCTACGGCACCACCCTCCGCAGCCTCGCCACCCTCCAGGGCACGCACGAGGCGTCGGGGGCACTGATGGGCGGACTGTTCGGCGGCCTGGTCGGTGCCGCTTCCCTCGATCTGCCGCTGGATCCCGAAGTACTCACCGCCGCGCGGACCGCGGTGGGCTGCGGCGCGATCCGCTTCCTCGGCGCCGGTGAGTGCCCGGTCTCCCTCGCCTCCGATGCCGTGGGCCATCTCGCTGCCGAGAGCGCCCGGCAGTGCGGCGTCTGTGTGGCCGGTACCGGATCGATCCGCGACACCCTGCACGCGCTGCACCTCGGCACAGCCGCTCCCGACGCCCTCACCAAACTGCTCCGCTGGTCGGAGGGACTGCCAGGACGCGGAGCCTGCGGCCTGCTCGACGCGGCCGCCGGCAACGCGGGCAGCCTCCTGCGCGCCTTCCCCGACGTCACGCGTGCCCACCTCGACTCCCCCTGCCCGTCCTGCGCCGCCGCCCCCCGCGGCCGCGGTCTCTCGGTACCCGTACCGGAGATCGCCCCCTCCCCTGCCACGCCCGTGCCCGCGCTGAAAGGAACACCGTGAAACTCCTCCTCGACTCCACGCTCTGCCAGGGCTACGGGCTCTGCCAGGAAGAAGCCGCCGACCTCGTCGAGCTCGACGAGTGGGGCTACGCCGCGGTCATCGCTGTCCCGGTGCCCTCCGGCCGCGAGGATGCCGCCCGTGTCTGCGCCCAAGCCTGTCCCAACGCCGCCCTTCGCCTGGAGAAGTGACATGGCACGTGATCTGAGCGCCCTCTTCGATCCCAAGTCGGTCGCCGTCGTCGGCGCCAGCGACGATCCGGCGAAGTACGGCCACTCCGTCGCCGCACAGGCACTGCGTGCCCCCGACAGGCGGCCGGTCCATCTGGTCAACCGCCGCGGCGGCACCGTCCTCGGCCGCAAGGCGGCCACCAGCCTCCTCGAGATCGGCGAGCCCGTCGACCTGGTGGTGATATCCGTACCCGGCCCCGGCTTCGAGGCCGCCGTCGACGACGCACTCGCCTGCGGGGCCCGCGCCATCGTCGGCATCACCGCGGGCTTCGCCGAGACCGGCCCCGCCGGCCTCGCGCGCCAACAGGCCGTCGCCGCCCGTGTGCACGAAGCGGGAGCCGTGCTCGTCGGGCCCAACTGCCTGGGGATCGCGGACAACACGACCGAGCTGTACCTGGCCTCCGACAGCTTCGCCCCCGGCGGGATCGCCCTGCTGAGCCAGAGCGGCAACCTCGCACTGGAGCTCCAGATCCGGTGCGCCCCGCACGGACTGGGATTCTCCCGCTTCGTCTCCCTGGGCAACCAGGCCGACGTCACGCTGGTCGACCTGGTCGAGGACTGCGCCCGGCACGACGCCACATCGGCCATCGGCGTGTACGCGGAGGACTTCGGCGACGGCCGCGCCTTCGCGCGGGCTGCGGCAGCGGCGGGCAAGCCCGTCGTCCTGCTCACCGCGGGTCGCGGTACCGCGTCCGCCCGCAGCGCGCAGTCGCACACCGGCGCCCTGACCTCGTCGTCCGACGTGGTGGCCGCCGCCTGCCGGGACGCCGGGGTCCACCTGGTCACCACACCACGCGAGATGACCGTGGTGCTGGCGGCGCTGCACTCCGACTCCCGCGGCAGGGGCGTACGCACCGCCGTGCTCACGGACGGCGGCGGTCACGGTGTCATCGCCGCCGACGCCGCCGAGACATCGGGACTCGACGTCCCCGAGCTGACCGGCGGCACACAGGAACAGCTCAAGGAGCTGCTGTGGGAGCAGTCGGCCGTCGGCAACCCGGTCGACCTGGCCGGCATGGGCGAGCAGAACCCGCTCTCGTACGCCACGACCGTCGGTGGACTCCTCGACGCCGACGAGGTCGACACCGTCCTGCTGACCGGGTACTTCGGCGGCTACGCGGCCTCGGGCGGCGGACTCGGCGGCGGGGGCGCCGCGCTCGGGGCCGGTGAGGCACAGGCGGCGCAGGGGATCGTCACCCGCTGGCGGGCGAACCCCAAGCCCCTGGTCGTCCAGTCGATGTATCCGCAGTCGCCGAGCTGCCGGACACTGGCCGAGGCCGGGATACCGGTCTTCGCCGCAACCGAGGACGCCGCCCGAGCGCTGGCGGCGATGACGGTGCGTCCCGTCGGCGGCCCACCAGAGGTGGCACCGCTGCCGCCGGCCGCGCCGCCGGCGGCGGACGCCGGGTACTACGGCATCCGGTCGCTTCTCTCCGCGGCAGGTGTGCCCTTCCCCGCATCGCGCGAGATCACGGACGAGCCTCAACTCCTCGCGGCAGCCGACGCGTTCCCGGGCCCGTACGT
Organism: Streptomyces sp. NPDC058685; assembly: GCF_042714725.1. Lineage (NCBI taxonomy): Bacteria > Bacillati > Actinomycetota > Actinomycetes > Kitasatosporales > Streptomycetaceae > Streptomyces > Streptomyces sp. NPDC058685. The sequence continues at coordinate 66,035 of NZ_JBHXSL010000020.1, read as the reverse complement.
CCTGAAGGCCCTGCACGTCCTGCACAAGTCCGACGCGGGCGGGGTGGCGCTGCGGCTTCACGACAAGGCCGCGCTGCTCGCCGCGTTCCGGGAGATGGACGCCCGACTGGGCGCGGCCGCCTACTCGGTCGAGGCGATGGCCGATCTCTCCGACGGCGTCGAGCTGATCGTGGGCGTCAACCGCGACCCCCGGTTCGGGCCCGTCGCGATGGTCGGGCTCGGCGGGATCTTCACCGAGATCTTCCACGACGTCGCCTTCTCCCTGGCACCGGTACCCGCGGAACGCGCCGAGGCGCTGCTGAGGTGCCTCAGGACGGCCGCGCTGCTCTCCGGCGTCCGCGGCCGGCCGGCCGTCGACATCTCCGCGGCGGCAGCCGTCATCGAGCGGATCACCACGGTCGCCGCCGCACACCCCGAGATCGCCGAACTCGAGGTCAACCCCCTGCTGGTCCGCCCGGACGGCGTGCTCGCCCTCGACGCCCGAGCCGTACTCGCCTGACCTCCCGCACCCCACCCCTCCCGGAGGACACCACCATGGAGTTCCGCTACACCCCCGAACAGGCCGATCTCAAGGCCCGGTCCGCCGCCTACTCCCGGCTGCTGATGCGGTACGAGGACCAGTCCGAGCAGGCCGGCGGACCGCTGCCCGTCGAGACCGTCCGCGAACTGACCCGTGCCGCCATCGACGCCGGCGTCTACGCGATCAACATGCCCGCCGCATGGGGCGGTGCGGGACTGTCCCTCCTCGATCAGGTCATCGTCGAGGAGGAGTTCGGGAAGGTCACCAACTGCCTGTGGGACATTCCCTGGCGGCCTGCCAACGTCCTCGCCTACGGCACCGAGGCACAGCGGGAGAAGTACCTGCTCCCCGTGATCCGCGGTGAGCGCTTCGACGCGTTCGCGGTGACCGAACCGGGAGCCGGCTCGGACCCGGGCTCGGGCACCAGCACCGCGGACCGTACCGATGGCGGCTGGCTGCTCAACGGCGAGAAGTGGTTCGTGACCTGCGGCGACATCGCGGACTTCCTTCTGGTCCAGGCGGACGCGGGTCCCGACCGTGCGCCCACGCTCTTCTTCGTGGACAAGCAGGCGCCGGGGGTGAAGATGACGCGGGTGCCGCGCTTCATGCACTCCGCGGTCAACGGCCACCCCGAGTTCGTCTTCACCGATGTCTTCGTCCCGGACGAGGACGTGCTCGGCGGGGTGGGCAACGGCTACGACCTGACCAAGGAGTGGTTCACCGACGAGCGGCTGATGATCGCGGCGCGGACGACGGGCGCGGCGGAGCGTGCGCTCGAACTGGCCCGTGACTGGGCCGTCGAGCGACGCCAGTTCGGCTCCCGCATCGCCGACTTCCAGCTCATCCAGGGCATGCTCGCCGACTGCGCCGTCGACATCGCGGTCTGCCGTGCGTACACGCACCAGGTGGCCTGGGAGGCCGACCAGCCGCTCACCGACCGCAAGACGCTGCACGCCAAGGCGTCGACGGCGAAGCTCGCGGCGAGCGAAGCGGCGGGACGTGTCATCGACCGCTGCGTCCAGATCTTCGGCGGACGCGGCTACGACCGCTCCTACCCCGTCGAACGCCTCTACCGCGAACTGCGCGTCGACCGCATCTGGGAAGGCACCTCCGAGATCCAGCGCCTCATCATCGCCAACGAGCTGATCAAGCGCGGGACCCAGGCTCTCGCCCTGCCCCTGCACTGACGCCCCCTGCTTCTGCCCGCGTACGCACCGACCGCCGAACACAGAGGAACACCATGGACTTCCGTCTCACCGCCCGTCAGGAGGAGCTCAGGAGCTCCGCGCGAGGGCTCACCGAGTTCATCATGAAGTACGAGCTCGACTGCGAGGAGAACAACGGCCTGCCCGCGCAGGCCCACGCGGAGATCCGCGACGCCGTGCTGGACAGCGGGCTCCAGGCGGTCAACATGCCGGCGGAGTGGGGCGGTGCCGGGCTCTCGATCCTGGAGCAGGCCACCGTGCAGGAGGAGCTCGGCCGGCTCACCGGTGCCCTGTGGGACATGGTGTGGCGGCCCGCCAACGCGCTGCGTTTCTGCACGCCCGAGCAGCGCGAGCGCTACCTCGTGCCGGTGATCCGGGGGCAGCGCCGCGACTGCTACGCGGTGACCGAGCCGGAGGCCGGTTCCGACCCGCAGAATCTCAGGACGACGGCGACGCGCACCGCGGACGGCTGGGTGCTGAACGGCGAGAAGTGGTTCGTCACGGTCGGCGACCACGCGGACTTCATCATCGTGCTGGCCGCTGCCGGTGAGGACGGCGCTCCGACGCTCTTCCTCGTCGACAAGGACACACCGGGCGTCGAGATGACGCGGGTGCCGCGCTTCATGCACACCTTCGTCTACGAGCACCCCGAGTTCACCTTCACCGATGTCCGCGTCCGCGAGGACGCCGTGCTCGGTGGCATCGGCGAGGGGTACGACATCACCCGGTCCTGGTTCACCGAGGAACGGCTGATGATCGCGGCGCGGACGACGGGCGCGGCGGAGCGTGCGCTCGAACTGGCCCGTGACTGGGCCGTCGAGCGACGCCAGTTCGGCTCCCGCATCGCCGACTTCCAGCTCATCCAGGGCATGCTCGCCGACTGCGCCGTCGACATCGCCGTCAACCGCGCCTACACGCACCAGGTGGCCTGGGAGGTGGACCAGGGTCTGGCGGACCGCAAGACGCTGCACGCCAAGGCGGCCATCGCCAAACTGTCGGCCAGTGAGGCGGCGGGACGCGTCATCGACCGCTGCGTCCAGATCTTCGGCGGACGCGGCTACGACCGCTCCTACCCCGTCGAACGCCTCTACCGCGAACTGCGCGTCGACCGCATCTGGGAGGGCACCTCCGAGATCCAGCGCCTCATCATCGCCGGCGAACTCATCAAGCGCGGTACGGGCGTTCTCCAGATCCCGTCCGCCTGACGGCTCCGGGAGGTCCCGTGGCCGACGGCTCGGGACCTCCCTCGCACCCCGAGAGATCTCGCACCCCGAGAGAAGTGAGGACAGATGGACGGCATCGAGCGGGTCGGGATCGTCGGCTGCGGTCTGATGGGCTCCGGTATCGCCGAGGTGTGCGCACGCGCCGGCCGGGACGTCGTCGTGGTCGAGTCGGACGATACGGCCGCCGACGCCGGGCGACGGCGTATCACCGCCTCGCTGGACCGGGCCCTGACCGCCGGAAAGATCGATGCCGAGGGCCGGGACACGGCGCTGGCGCACATCACCACGACCGCGGACCCGGACGGGCTGGCGGACCGGGACCTGGTGGTCGAAGCGGTGGCCGAGGACGAGGCCGCCAAGCTGGCGGTGTTCGCACGGCTCGACGCGACCGTGCTGCGCGAGGACGCGATCCTGGCGACCAACACGTCCTCCATTCCCGTCATCCGCCTTGCCGCGGCCACCGCCCGCCCGGAGCACGTGGTGGGCCTGCACTTCTTCAATCCGGTGCCGGTGCTGCCCCTGGTGGAGCTGGTGCCGTCCCTGCTCACGGCCGAGAGCACCGCGCTTCGTGCGGAGGAGTTCGCCTCGGAGGTACTCGGCAAACAGGTCGTCCGGGCGAGGGACCGGGCCGGATTCATCGTCAACGCCCTGCTCGTCCCGTATCTGCTGGCCGCCGTGCGCATGGTGGAGTCGGGCACGGCGTCCGCCGAGGACATCGACCGCGGCATGACGCTGGGCTGCGCCCACCCCCTCGGACCGCTCGCGCTGACCGACCTCATCGGCCTGGACACCACCCAGGCCATCGCGGAGTCGATGTACGACGAGTTCCGGGAGCCGCTGTACGCACCGCCGCCGCTGCTGGCCCGGATGGTCGAGGCGGGTCTGCTCGGCCGGAAGTCGGGCAGGGGCTTCCACACGTACCACTCATGACGGCCCGGCCCCGGGCGGTCGTACGCAGCCGTACGCGAAGATGGAAGCCGGCGCGGCCGACGGGCGGCCCGCCGGGACCGGCACCGGACGACGCGGGGAGCAGCAACGTGGCCATGGCAGAACGCACGCGGGAAACACGTGAGCGGATTCTCGCCGCGGCGTGCGAAGTGATCGCCGAGGTCGGTTTCGAGAAGATCCGGATGCGGATGGTCGCCGAGCACGCGGGTGTCTCGACGGCGCTGTTGCACTACCACTTCGAGAACCGCGAGAAGCTGTTCACGGAAGCGATGACGCACTCCTTCGCCCAGACCGGCACCGAGCTGGAGCGGGACGCCGATTCGGTGCCCGCCTCGGTCGTACTGGCGCGGATTCTGCACAGCCTGCTCCCGACGGATCCCGAGCTGCGGCAGGACTGGCGGCTGTGGCAGGAGCTGTGGGTGAGGGCGCTGCGGGACGATGCGGCGCGGCACCTCGCCGTCGACCTCTACGACCAGCTGCACACCTGGGTCGGCCAGGCGATCAAGCGCGGTATCGACTCCGGAGAGTTCACCGACTGCGACATCGACGCGACGAGCACCATGCTGCTCGCGCTGTGCGACGGCTTCGGCATCCGGCTGATGCTCGGTGACCCGAAGGTCGATCTGGACAGCGCGCAGGCGACCATCTGGGGAGCGGCCGCCCCGGCGCTCGGGACGGGCCCGGACTTCCCGGTGCTCTGACGCCGTCGTGCGGGCCGGTCCGGTCCTCAGCTCGGCGGCTGATCGGCGGCTTCGGGGTCGCGGTCGGAGCTCGGCCAGACGTACGGCAGGTCGTCCGGCACATCCGGGAACAGCTCACGGTAGAAGTCGGGGTCCTTGCGCAGCAGCGCCGATCGATGGCTGCGGTGGAACGCCTCATTCCCGAGCCAGGGCGGAAGGTCGCCGTCCGAGGCGAGTTCCTCCTGGGAGCGTACGGCTGCATCCGGGCGCACGGCGTGGAAGTCGTCGACCATGGTGACGGCACAGGTGTCGTTCCGTCCCGCGTCGGTCCACACACGGCACATCTCCAGTCCGTACCGGACGAGGGCCTCCTCGTACCCCGTCCACATGCGCACCGCCGGATGGCGCCGCCATCCGTAGCCCGGCACGGTGAGTCCGCGCAGGACCTGGAGCGCCTCGACGCGTTGTTTGCCGAGACGCCGCTGGTCGAGGGCCTCGGCGGATTCCGTGAATCCGGGATGGGGCAGGAAGGTCTGCATGGAAGGTGCATACCGCGCGGGGCCGCGGCTTCACGCACCGCTCGCCGATCTCCTCCCCCGGCGACGGACGGTGCAACCGGCCACCTGCCCGCCGGAGCGCCGCCCGATCGCCGTGCGGCACGGATGTCCGGGCCCGCGCTGGGCATGCCCCACATGTGGGACCGGGCCGAGCCGCAGCCGGAGGAATCGCCCTCCGCGCGCGATCATGGCCCGGTAGGAGACCGGTCGACATGGAGGAGTGGGCGAATGCCGAACGAGCGCGCGGGACAGCCGGCGCAGCCGGAGGATCTCATCGACGTGGCCCGGCTGGTGACCGCCTACTACGCCCTGCATCCGGATCCGGCCGATCCGGCCCAGCGGGTCGCCTTCGGGACGTCGGGGCATCGTGGGTCCTCCCTGGCAACCGCGTTCAACGAGGACCACATCGCCGCGACGAGCCAGGCGATCTGCGAGTACCGGGCCCGGCAGGGCATCGACGGCCCGCTGTTCCTCGGCACGGACACGCACGCCCTGTCGGAACCTGCGCGGGTGACCGCGATCGAGGTCTTCGCGGCCAACGACGTGACCGTGCTCCTCGACACCGAGGACGGCTACACCCCCACGCCGGCGGTGTCGCACGCGATTCTGGCGCACAACGCGGGACGCAGCTCGAAGATCGCCGACGGTGTGGTGGTCACGCCCTCGCACAACCCGCCGGCGGACGGCGGCTTCAAGTACAACCCGCCCAACGGCGGTCCGGCCGGGTCCGAGGCGACCGGCTGGATCCAGGAGCGCGCCAACGAGATCATCACGGGCGGCCTGAAGGACGTCCGCCGGATCCCCTGCGCCCGGGCGCTGGCGGCTCCGACGACGGGACGGTACGACTTCCTCGGGTCCTATGTGCGCGATCTTCCGTCCGTGGTCGATCTGGACGCCGTCCGCGCCGCGGGGGTGCACATCGGCGCCGATCCCCTGGGCGGCGCGTCGGTCGCCTACTGGGGCCGCATCGCCGAGGAGCACCGCCTCGATCTGACGGTCATCAACCCGCTGACCGATCCCACCTGGCGGTTCATGACGCTGGACTGGGACGGCAAGATCCGGATGGACTGCTCGTCGCCCTACGCGATGGCGTCGCTGATCGAGGGACGCGACCGGTTCGGGATCGCGACGGGCAACGACGCGGACGCCGACCGGCACGGCATCGTCACCCCGGACGGCGGGCTGATGAACCCCAACCACTACCTGGCCACGGCGATCTCCTACCTCTACGCCAACCGCGAGCAGTGGCCGGCCCGCGCGGGCGTGGGCAAGACACTGGTGTCGTCGAGCATGATCGACCGTGTGGCCGCCGAACTCGGTCGCGAGCTGGTCGAAGTACCCGTCGGGTTCAAGTGGTTCGTCGACGGACTGGCCGACGGCAGCATCGGCTTCGGCGGCGAGGAGTCCGCCGGCGCTTCGTTCCTGCGGCGCGACGGCTCGGTGTGGACCACCGACAAGGACGGCATCATCCTGGCGCTGCTGGCGTCCGAGATCCTTGCCGTGACGGGCCGTACGCCGAGCGAGCACTACGCCGCGATGACGGAGCGGTTCGGTGAACCGGCCTACGCACGGGTCGACGCGCCCGCGACCCGGGAGGAGAAGGCGGTGCTCGGCCGTCTCTCGCCCGAGCAGGTGACCGCCGACTCGCTTGCCGGGGAGCGGATCACCGCCGTGCTGACCGAGGCACCCGGGAACGGCGCGCCGATCGGCGGCATCAAGGTGACCACGGAGAACGCCTGGTTCGCCGCCCGCCCTTCGGGCACGGAGGACGTCTACAAGGTGTACGCCGAGTCGTTCCTCGGCCCGGACCACCTCGCCCGTGTCCAGGAGGAGGCCCGTTCGGTGGTGTCCGCGGCCCTGAACAGCTGATGTCCCTGCGGGATCAGCCGCGTCACGGCGGCTGATCCCCCGGGTCGTTCCGCTCCGGCACGAGTCTGCCGGGGGCGCCGGCCCCTCATCGCCCGCGGGACGGCGTCGAACCGGTGAGCACGTTCATCCGGCCGGCAGGCCCGGCGTGACGCCGGGCCGAGGACGCCAAGACCGGTGATTACACCGATGCCGCACGGGAGGACGCGCCGTGACAGTGGCACCGCCAGCGAATACGGCGATGCCACGCGGACCCGCCGGCAGCCGCACCCGGCCCAGACGCCGGGTACCGGAGAGGTCCGCCTGAGCGGTCGCCACGACCGAGAGGACGACTCCGTCGTGCAGCAGAGCAACCGCGCCACCCCCCACCCGCACCTCGGCCGCGCCCCGTCCGGGGCGCCCCACCAGGACGGCAGGCAGCGCTCCCGTCGGTGGACGGCCGCCCTGGCCGCCCTGGCCGCCGTAGGACTCGGCACCGCCCTGACCCCGGGCGCGCAGGCCGCCGACAACCCCTACGAACGCGGGCCCGCCCCCACCACGTCGAGCATCGAGGCATCACGCGGGTCGTACTCCGTGTCGCAGACCACCGTGTCGTCGCTGAGCGTCAGCGGATTCGGCGGCGGCACCATCTACTACCCGACGTCCACCGCCGACGGGACGTTCGGCGCCATCGCCATCTCCCCCGGCTACACCGCAAGCCAGTCGTCCATCGCCTGGCTGGGCCCGCGCCTGGCCTCCCAGGGCTTCGTCGTCTTCACGATCGACACCCTGACGACGCTCGACCAGCCCGACAGCCGCGGCCGGCAACTCCTCGCGGCCCTCGACCACCTGACCCAGCGCAGCACCGTACGCACCCGGATCGACAGCGGCAGACTCGGTGTCATGGGGCACTCGATGGGCGGCGGCGGCACGCTGGAGGCGGCCAAGAGCCGGCCGTCGCTTCAGGCCGCGATCCCGCTCACCGGCTGGAACCTCGACAAGTCCTGGCCCGAGGTCAGGACGCCCACGCTCGTCGTGGGGGCGGACGGCGACACGATCGCCCCCGTCTCCTCGCACTCCGAGCCGTTCTACACGTCCCTGCCGTCCTCGCTCGACAAGGCGTATCTGGAGCTGAACAACGCCTCCCACTTCACGCCGAACTCGTCCAACACGACGATCGCGAAATACAGCATCTCGTGGCTCAAGCGCTTCATCGACAATGACACCCGCTACGAGCAGTTCCTGTGCCCGCTCCCTCGTCCGAGCCTGACCATCGAGGAGTACCGCGGCAACTGCCCGCACACCTCCTGACGGACACCACCGGTGGCGGCCGCGTACCTCGGCCGCCACCGGCCTGTGCCGCCGCACAGCCGTGGCGCGACATCCTTGGGAGCCGCCCCACCGATGGATCCGGGCCGATGCCGTCCCGGCCCACTGTTCTTGCAGCTCAGAGGACCGAAGCGGGGACGGGTGCGCCGCAGGCCCACGCTTTCCGCCGTTGGTGACGCGGCCGTAACGTGACGGTGTGACCGGAAGGACGCCCGCACGACACTCTCTGCGGCTCTACGGCCGCACCACCGAACTGGCGGCCGTGGCCGCACTGGCGGACCGGCTCCGGTCCGGGCGAGGCGCCGCGCTGGTGCTTGCCGCGGAACCGGGACTCGGGCGAACTGCTGTGCTGGAGCAGGCCGTTCGCGACAACGTTGCCGGGGCGGTACTGCATGTCCGCGCCGCGCGGGCCGAGCGCGATCTCCCTTACAGCGGTGTGAACTCGCTCCTGTCCGGGGCTCCCCTGCTACCGGACCCGCCGGGCGGGGTCCCGCCCGCGTGCACGTCGCCCACGGAGCTCCACGACGCCCTGCGGCGCGGACCCACCCGTGACCCCCTCCTCGTCTGCGTCGACGACGCACATCTGTGGGACGCCGCGTCGCGCGCGGCACTGGGATATGCCGCCCGGCGCGCCGGTGCGCTGCCGGCCGTCGGGCTGCTGCTCTCGGTGGCCGCACACCGGGCGGACGCCGCGGACTTCGCCGGTCTCCCCGTCGTACGCCTCGGCCCCCTGGCGGAGGACGCCGCGACGACCCTGATGGACGAGCTGGCGGAGGAACTGACCGCCGCCCCTGCCGACCCGGACGTTCGAGAGGCGGTGCTGCACGAGGCGATGGGCAACCCTGCCCTGCTCATCGCCGTCGTCCGGCGGCTGTCCGTGGCTCAGCTCGCGGGGCACGCCCCCTTGCCGAGACCGCTCACCGACGGGGCAGCGCTCCTGGACGTCGTCGGCAGCAGGCTGGACGAACTACCTTTACCGACACGGAAGTTGCTGCTTCTGGTCGCCGCCGCACAGGAGCAGAATCCGGACGGAGCCGGGGCGGACGCGACGCTGCTGATGCGCGCGGCACGGGCGGCCGGCCTCGACCCCGCGGCCCTGGAACCCGCCGAGGCGGCCGCTGTGACACGCAGCGCCGGGAACCGCATCCGGTTCGACGACCCGCTGCTGCTGCGTGCTGTTCTCAGTGGTGCGGCCCTCCCCCGGCGTCGTGCCGCGCATCGCCTGCTGGCGGCGGTGCTCGGCGGCGAACGCCACCGGTTGCCGCGCCTGCTGCATCGGGCCCTGGCCGCCGACGGTCCCGACCCCGCTCTCGCGGCCTGTCTCGCGGCCGCCGCCGACTCCCCCGATGTACGGGCGACGCCCCTCGAACGGTCCGTCGCCTTCGGCCGCGCGGCCCGCCTCACACCACCCGGCAGTGCCCGGACCTCGCGGCTCACGGCGGCCGCCGAGCATGCGTGGTTCGCCGGGGATCCGGCCAGAGCCCGCGAATGGCTCGCTGCGGGCCGCCAGGAGTCGGCACACGACGCCGTGCGGGGCTGCGCCGAACTGGTGCGCGGCACCCTGACCTTGCACGACGGTCCGGTGGGCGACGCGTACGAGATCCTGATGCTCGCTGCCGCTCTGCTCGGCCCGTACGACCAGGAAAGCATGCTGGCGGCGAGACTCGGCGCGACCGAGGCGGCGTGGTCGGCGGGTGACGTCCCCGCCTGCCTCGTCGCACTGGGCGGCGCCCCTCGGACGGCGGGCGCGCCCGGCGCGGACGCCTTCACCGGGGAGCGCGCGCACCCCGACGACCTGCCGGCACGGTGGCGGCACGTCCGGCAGCCCGCGGAGACAGGCTTCCCCCCAGATGCCGTCTCCGCGCCGACCGGATTCCGCACACCGGCCGCCTGGTCGTCCGCCGTCAGCGCCGAAAGGCCCGGCGGCGACGGCGAGCTGTTCCATGACTACCGGGCGGGCATGTTGCACGCGCTCGGGGCGCGTCTCGACGAAGCGCGGCGGCCGTTGCGGCGCGTACTCGACCGGGCCGCCACCGACCACGACCCGGCGCGGCTCGTACGGGCCGGTGTCGCGGCCCTCGTCCTCGGGAACATCGCCGCAGCGTGCCATGTCAACGCCCGGGCGCTGGCGGCAGCGCGGGCACGGAATGACGTGCCCCTCGTACCGCAGATCCTCGAACATCTCGCCTACGCCGAGCTGCGTGCCGGGCGGCACGCCCGCGCGCGGGCCCATGCCGAGGAGGGTCTGCGCGCCGCCCACCGCACCGGCCGGCGCAACTCCGTCGCCCATCACCACGCCATCCTGGCCCTGGCCGCATCGGTCGAGGGGGACGGCGAATCGGTCGCCGCGCATGCCGAAGCCGCCCTGGCCATCGCCGGTCCGCACGGACTCGCCCAGGCCGCCACGCTCGCCGAATGGGCCCGCGCACGGGCAGACCTCGGACGTGGCCGGGCCGCCGACGCGGCCGCGCGGCTCGGCCCACTGGTGCGGCCCGGCCACCGGCGCGGCCACTTCGCCGTACGCATGCTCGCGGTGCCCTGCTACGTCGAGGCGGCCGTGCTCGCCGGAGAGCCGGGGGACGCCGCCCCGGCGGTCGAGGAGTTCGCCGTGTGGGCGGCCCAGGGAGCGGATCCGCAGGCACCCGCCCAACTCTCGCGGTGCCGCGCCCTGCTGGCCTGCGCCCAGGAGACCGAGGCGCTGTACGAGCACGCCCTGGTCCGGCACGAACTGGCGGGCGGCGACTTCGAACGCGCCCGCACCCTGCTGGTGTACGGGAAGTGGCTGCGGCGACGGCGGCGGCTGCGGGAGGCCAGGGGCCGGCTCAGGGACGCGCTGTTCGCCTTCGAACGCTCCGGTGCCCTGGTCTGGGCCGAGCAGACGCGGGCGGAGCTGCGGGCCACCGGCGGGGCGGGCGGGCGGGAACAACAGTCCGGTCCATTGTCGTGTCTGACACCGCAGCAGCTGCGGATCGCCCGGTGTGTCGCGGACGGCGCGACCAACCGCGAAGTGGCCCTCCAGCTCTCGGTCAGCCCGCGCACGGTGGACCACCATCTGCGCAATGTCTTCGCTCTCCTCGGGGTCCGATCCCGTGTCGAGCTGTCCCGGCTCGTGGACCAGGCGGAAAAGAATCGTCCGGACCCCTAGGGACCGACCGGACGGTATGCCATTCTTCGGACTCAACGAACGTCCCGGCCGCGAAGCGGTTCCGCTGCGTGTGCCGGACGGAGTCGACCTTGGCGGAGGGCCGCGATGCAGCACATCGTACGAACCCGGATCCAGGTACCCACGGCAGTTCCGACCGCCGCCGCGCGAGGCACGGTCCGGGTCCGGTCGCAGGTCGACAAGGAGGCACGCGACGTCCTCCACCGCGCCGCCCGGGTGCTGCTGGACGGCCTGCCGGAACTCACCGACCAGCTGCTGGCCGCGTTGCGGGAGCAGGAGCCCGCTTACCGGGCGGCGATCGAGGCCGATGCCGCCGACGTATGGCAGGAGACCCACCGGTCGCTGCGGCACAGTGTCCATTCGCTGCTCGACCCGCGGGAGAACCGGGAAGCGGCCCACCGCTGCTCCCGGAAGATCGGCGCGGCCCGCGCCGAACAGGGCCTCCCCCTGGACGCGTTGCTGCACGCCTTCCGGCTCGGTGGCGGCATGGTCTGGCAGGGGCTCGTCGACGAGACGACCCGTCACTGTCCCGACGACGTACGGCTGCTCGTACATGTGGCGGCCGACGTCTGGAACTTCGTCGACGAGCACTGCGCCCTGGTCGCCGAGGCCTACCGGCAGGTGGAGCGCCGGCTGACCTGGCGGCGCGAGAACCGGTTGCGGGTGATGACGGCTGCACTCCTCGACGGCACCACCCGCATCGGCGACCTGCCGGAGGTGGCCGATGCCCTCGGTCTCCCGGAGGACGGCAGGTACGCGGTCGTCCTGATCGACGGCGGGCAGAGCGCCGCCTACGCGGGGGCACGGCCGGCGGGCCGGGTCGCCGGCACCCGGACGGTGTGGCACACCGGTGCCGACGCCGAGCACGGCATCGTGCTGATCGGCGACGGCGGTCTCGCCCGGCTGGCGGAGGACATGACCGGCCCGCCCGGCGCCCGAATCGGCATCAGCTCGGCCGTCGAGGGACTGGCCGCCGTCGGTGACGCCCGCCGTCTCGCTCAGACGGCGTTGCGCGCCTGCCCCGCGAGCGGCGGCACCGTACTGCTCGACGAACACCTTCCGGCCGCCCTGGTCGTCTCGAGCCCGGCGCTCGGCACGGCGCTCGCCGACCGAGTCCTCGGCCCCCTGCTGCGACTCGACCCCTCCGACCGCGACCTGTTGCTGGACACCCTCGCCGTCTGGCTCGACTGCGACGGGTCGGCCCAGCGCGCGGGCGCCCGGCTCTACTGCCACCGCAACACCGTGCTCAACCGGCTCCGCCGCTGCGAGCAGCTCACCGGACGGTCCCTCACCCGCCCCGCCGACGTCGTCGAGTTCACGCTGGCCCTCACGGCGCGGCGCCTGCTGCGCGACTGAGAACGGGGTCGGGGGGCGGGAGCTCGCCACTGAAGGACACCGAAAGGGTGCCGAGAGGGTGCCGGCGTCCTTCAAGGACGACACGAACGGCGAAACATGCCCTCGGCGTGGCGTGCCGTCCATCGGGTGAAGATCCGGCCCACTCCACCCGAAGGGGTCAAGAAGCGGCTCTCGAACCGATCTCTCCAGTGGTGGGAATGCCGCATTCGTCTGACGGTAGATCATGTCGCCACTGCGGACCCCTGAGCGGACGATGTGTCAGCCTACGCAGTTGCGGCGGAAGGACCCTCTCATGCGCTCTGCCCGCATTCTGCTCGCCTCGGCCGCTGTCACAGCGGCCCTCTCGATCTCGGCGCCGTCCGCGTACGCCATGACGTTCGGCGACGACTGGGAGAAGGACAAGGGCTCGTCCTCGAGCAGCGACCACCACGACTCCTCCTCCAAGCACGACGACGACGACTCCGGCAAGCACGACAAGCCGAAGGGCGGCGTCCACACCGGTGGCGGCGCGCTCGCCACGGTCTCGAACGACGACTGGGAGAAGGACAAGGACAAGGACAAGGAGAAGGACAAGGACTACGACTCCTCCTCCAAGCACGACGACGACGACTCCGGCAAGCACGACAAGCCCAAGGGCGGCGTCCACACCGGCGGCGGCGCGCTCGCCACGGTCTCGAACGACGACTGGGAGAAGGACAAGGACAAGGGCGAGGAGAAGGACAGCGGGTACGGCAAGAGCGACGAGGACAAGTCGTGGAAGCACGACAAGCCGCAGGGTGGCGTGCACACCGGCGGTGGTGGCCTCGCGACCTCCGGCAGTGCCGCGGCCGCGGGCACGGTTCTGCTCCTCGGTGGTCTCGGTGCCGGCGCGTACATGCTGCGTCGTCGTGGCACCGTCGGCGCCAACGCCGCCTGATGGTGTGACCCGCACGTGAAGTACCGCGCTGCCGTGGCCGGCTGGAAAGGCGGCCACGGCAGCGCCATATCCCGTTTCACCATCATATTTCTGGTATTACGGTTACCTCCTCGTAACCGTCTCCCGCACCACCCTCGCGTCTCCGTATCACCGTTCAGTACGTCCGCCGCACAAGGAAAGGCGCTCCGTCATGGCCGGTCAGTTGTCCCCGGTTGAGGGTTCGTCCTGGTCCGATCGCGCTTCACGCAGCGCTCTCCGCCGCCTGCTGTGGCCGGCTGCCGCGATCGGGCTCGGCCTCGTCCTGATCACCGGTTCCTTCGACCCCTCGGCGCAGACCACCGCCCAGGGCATGACGCAGGGCACGACAAGTGCCGTCCCGCCCGTGGTCGCACAGGCACCGGAGCAGGACGCCCCTGCGGAAGAGAAACCGGCGATGCCGCCGTCCGCACCGACGCGACTGTCGATCCCCGCGATCGGCGTCGACGCTCCCTTCACCGGACTGGCCATCGGGAAGTCCGGCCAGCTCGACGCACCCCCTGCCGCCGACGACAATCTGGTCGGCTGGTTCAAGGACGGCGTCGCCCCCGGCGCGCGCGGGACGGCGATCGTCGCCGGTCATGTGGACACCAAGACCGGCCCCGCCGTGTTCGCCCAGCTCGGTACGGTACTTCCCGGCACGAAGATCGACATCAAGCGCAAGGACGGCACCACCGCGTACTTCCTCGTCGACTCCGTGGAGAGCTTCAGCAAGGCCGACTTCCCCAACGACCGTGTCTACGCCGACGCTCCGGACGCCCAGCTGCGGCTGATCACCTGTGGCGGCGACTACGACCACAAGGCCAAGGACTACACGGAGAACGTGGTCGTCTTCGCCCACCTCGACGCGGCCGCGTAGGGCAGGCCAGGAGCAGGGGCCCGAGGCCCCGATCCGAGGAACCAGGGTCCGCACGACGGGCCCGGGCTCCACCGGGTCGGGGCCTCGGTCGTGCCGGGTGCGGCTGGTGGTATGGATGCCGACCGACGGGCAACAAGCCAAGGGAACCGGATGCGAACCGCAGTCGGATGGCGGAGGGACACGTCATGAGCCAGACAGTTCTCGAAACCTTCCCCGCCGGGTCTCCCCGCGGGTCATGGGACGCCGAGGAGTTCGCCGCCGAGCAGCAGCAACAGGGCGTCGCCGCCACCGTGGTGATGGACCTCGACACCGACTCGTTCCTCGTGCGCGTCATCGACGCCGACGGCTGAGGGTTCTTCCCGGTTCGTCCGGTACGGGTACGCGTACGTCGGGCGGTGGCCATTCGACGGGTGCGCCTGCGCCTCTGTCGGCCGGCCCACGTTCGGCCGGCTCGGCCGTGCCGGACGGTCGCCGTACCGCGGGTGCGGCTGCGTCAGGCCGTTGCCGCGAAAGCGTCCACGCCCGTGAGTTCGGCCGACAGGACCCACAGCCGTGCCGCCTCCTCGGGATCGGTCGCATACGCCTTGACCCCGCTGGTCATCACGGCGTCGTCCGCGGCCGGTTCGGCGACATCGCAGTCCTCGCAGTAGAGGCCGCCCATCCCCTCCAGTTGCGGGGAAGTCGCCGCCCACACCTGCGTCGCGGCGCCCTGCACCGGTGTCTTGAGGCCCTCCATGGTGACATTGCCCTCGGCGTCCACCCAGCCCGCGGCGATCATCTCCTCCCGCGGGAGATGGCGGACGAGAGCGGTCGCGATGCCGCCCGGATGGAGGGAGAACGCCCGCACTCCGGAACTCTGCCCCAGGGCGTCGAGCTGCACGGCGAACAGCACGTTGGCCGTCTTCGCCTGCCCGTACGCCTGCCACTTGTCGTAGCCACGCTCGAACTGGACGTCGTCCCAGCGGATTCCGGAGAACTGGTGGCCCCTGGAGGACACCGAGACCACGCGCCCGCCGCCCTGCGCGATGGCCGGCCAGAGCCGGTTGACCAGGGCGAAGTGGCCCAGATGATTGGTAGCGAACTGGGACTCCCAGCCGGGACCGACACGCGTCTCGGGGGCTGCCATGATCCCGGCGTTGTTGATCATCAGGTCGATGCTGCGGCCGGAGGCGATGAAGCGCTCGGCGAACGTCCGTACGCTCTCCTGGTCGGCGAGGTCCAGTTCGCCCACTTCCACGCCGGCGATTCCCTCGAGCGCCTCCTCTGCCCGGGCGACCCGCCGTGCGGGTACCACCGCACGGGCGCCCGCGCCGGTCAGGGCGCGCACTGTTTCCAGGCCGATTCCCGAGTAGCCGCCGGTGACGACGGCGAGTCTCCCGGTGAGGTCGATGCCGGCCAGGACATCGTCCGTGGTGCTGAGTGCTCCGAACCCCGATCCGATGCTGTGCTGTCGTGGGTCCATACTTTTCAGCCTACGCGCGGGGGCGCGAGCCCGCGCGTAGGCTGGATCGGCGCCCGGCCGGGCACACACCGCAGCCGCCACGCCACCCTGTGTCGATGAATTGTCGACCCGCGCGGTCGAGATGTCAGGATGAGGACTATGACGATCAAGGTGTACTTCGACATCAGCATCAATGACGCACCCGCCGGCCGGATCGAGTTCGATCTGTTCGACGACGTGGTGCCCAGGACCGCGGAGAACTTCCGCGCGCTCGCGACCGGTGAGCACGGCTACGGCTACAAGGGCGCGCCCTTCCACCGGGTCATCCCCCAGTTCATGCTCCAGGGCGGCGACTTCACCGCGGGCAACGGCACGGGCGGCCGCAGCATCTACGGCGCGAAGTTCGAGGACGAGAACTTCCAGCTCAAGCACGACAGGCCGTTCCTGCTGTCGATGGCGAACTCGGGTCCGAACAGCAACGGCTCGCAGTTCTTCATCACGACGATCCCCACCCCGTGGCTGGACGGCAAGCACGTCGTGTTCGGCGAGGTCACGTCGGGCCAGGACCTCGTGACGAAGATCGAGAGCTATGGCTCGCAGAACGGGCGGACCTCCGCGAGCATCGCCATCACGGAGTCCGGGACGCTCTGACCCTTCGGTCGGCACAGGTCCGGGGCAGGGGGTGCGACGCCCCCTGCCCCCGGACGGGTACGACCGTGCGTCGTGAGTGCCTCGGGCGGGCAACAGCCGCGGCGCGCTTGACTGTTGGACCATGCCCTGCCCGGCGATGTCGGCGCCGGCGAGCCATCGCCGTTTGACGGCGGTGGCGGCTCAGACCCACAGCCTGAGCAGGGCCGTCACCGCGACCGCCGCGAACAGCGAGACGACGAGCGGCACACGCAGCAGTCGCAGCCCGAGCGCGACGCCGAGACCCGCGAGCAGCGTGAGATCCAGATCGCGCCAGCCGGGGCCGACGGTCTCCACCAGAACGAAGCCCGCCAACAACGCGGGCGCGAGCAGCGCGATGACGGACCGCGCGCGGTCGGGCAGCTCCCGGCCACCCAGGACGACGGGGCCGACGGCCTTGAAGGCGAAGCTCACCAGGGCGGTCGCGGCTATGGCGATCCACAGGGTGGTCATGGTCATCGCGCTGCGTCCTCCGTCTCGGCGGACCCGGCCTCGACGGACCCGGTCCCCGCGGACCTCGTCCCGGCGGCCGTGGCTTCCACGGTCCCCACAGCCCCGGTCCCGCCCGGTGTGCCGCCCCCACTCCCCGACTGCTTCCGCGGTACGAACAGGGCGATCAGCGCAGCGGACGCCGACCCGATGAGCGCAGGCCCTGTCGGCAGGAAGATCACCAGAACACCGGCGACGACGGCGCCGAGCACGGCCGCGGCACGGTTCGCACGCTCCTTGCGCACCTCGTCGAGCAGGAGCGCGACGAAGAACGCCGGAGTGAGCACGTCCAGACCGAGCGTGTGGAGGAGATCCGCGTCCGGCGCCAGCACGACACCCACCACGGTTCCACCGATCCACCCCGGCCACTGGACCGCGGTCGCGCCCAGGAGCAGGTCGCGGTCGAACCGGCCGCCGCCGCGGTGTGCGGCGACCCATGAGCCGTCGACCACGGTCTGCCCCTCCAGCGACCGGCGCACCGGGCCGCCCCGCAGATCACCCGCCACGGCGATACCCATGGGCAGGAACCTGCTGTTGATGAGGGCCGCAGCGGCGACGGCCGTCACGACCCCGCCTCCCGCGCCCAACGTCGCGAGCAGTGCGAACTGCGCCGAGCCGGAGAAGACGATCACCGAGCAGACGATCGGGGCGACCATGCCCCAGTCCTGGGTCTGCGACAGGGCACCGAAGCTCACGGCGAGCGCGAACGCCGCCATGGCGAGCCCTGATCCGACGGCCATGCCTTCCCGGAACCGTGCAGCGTTCATTTCTTCAGACTAACACCCATGATGGCTCTATGGCCGTTAGAGAGGTAGGCTGGTCCTGTGAGTGAGGAAGACCCTGCGACCGCTGCCGACGTCGCGATGATCGGCGGACACCCGGTGCTCGATTTCGTCAACACGGTCGCCTGGCGGCATGACGACGCGCGCCGAGCGGACCGCGTGAACAGTGCGGACGCCTGGGCCCGTTGGGGTGTCGCGGCCGGAGTCCTCCAACCCGGAGCGGCCTCCGGGCCGGCCACGGACGAGTCGGCGCGAGACGCCCTCGTCGAGCTGCGCGAGGCCCTGTGGGCCGTCCTCGACGCCCTGGTCGACGACCGGCCACTGCCGCAGCCCTCATGGGAGTCCGTCCACCGCGCCCTGGTAGACGCCAGAGCGAAGGCCGTGCTGCCCGCAAAGCTTCCCCTGCGCTGGCAGCCCGCCCCGCCCGGCCTCGCCGCACTGCGGGGCACGCTTGCCCTGCAAGCCGAGCAACTCCTCGCAAGCGACGACCTGCGCCGCGTCCACCGCTGCGCGGGCCCCGGCTGTGGCTGGTTCTTCCTGGACCGCACTCGCGCGGGCACCCGCCGCTGGTGCAGCTCCGGCGACTGCGGGAACAGGGACCGTGCGCGGCGGCACTATGCCAGGAAGCACCCGTCGGCAGGCCCGCAGGGCGGCCCCGGATCCTGAGGCGTCACTCCGGACCCGTGGTCCAGGACCCTCTCGTCCGCGGTCGGCCGGTCAGGGGCTGCCGCCGGTCTTCCCTGCGCGGCCGACACACCGGGCAGGATCAGCGTCCCCTCGCTCCGCCCGGCCTGCCCCGCCGACGGGACCCTTCGAGCGTGTACGTCGCCGCGCCGAAGTGACCGACCAGTGTGTCGAGTTCATCGCCGGGGCCTTCGTCGCGGCAGGAACATCAACCCTGGCATCCGCGCACGGCTTGACGCATCGAGCCGCACGCGGGAGGAGCTGTACGTTCGGGCCCGCCGCCGGACCGCCCGCCCCACCCTCGGCTACTGCTGGTACGACTCGACCTCGTCGATCGGGCGGGCCCGGGCGTCCGCCGGGTCCTCGCCCGCCTCGACACGCGCACGGCGCTGGCGGAGCAGGTCCCAGCACTGGTCGAGACGCTGTTCCAGTTGCTCCAGCCTGGCCCGCTCGGCGGCGTCCAGACCCGAACCGGGCGCCTGGGAACGGAGCTGGTGCTCCTCCGCGACCAGGGCGTCGATCGTCTGAAGAATGTCATCCGGCATCATGTGCTCCTCGGAGTGACTCGTCATGGGGGAGATCGCGGTCGCCCTCTTCACGACTGTAGCCCTCCCCCGGGCACCCGACGCGGTCGGCGGCAGCCGGGCCGGAGCGCACCATGAGATGTCCACCGCACGCCGTACGGCAGCCGCCGTCGAACCGGCGCTCGCCACCGATCCCCCATCACGGGAACCCGAACCGCTCTCAGCAGTTGACCTCAAGTTTGGTTGAGGTCCTAGCTTTGTCCGTGCGCCCCGCGCCATGCCGGCCGACGGGATCCTAGCGCCGGCCCACACTCTCCGGAGGCACCACCCATGGACATGGAAGTCACCGCGTGGACATCGCTGCACAGCGCGATGAACGCCCAGGAGGACAGGAGGCCCTTCTCCCGGGCCACCCTGCGCCGCATCGCGGCATTCGCCCGGCCCCACCGCGGCGAGCTCTACCGGTTTCTGCTGCTGAGCGTGATCACCGCCCTGCTCGCCGTCGCCACGCCGGTACTCGCCGGACGGGTCGTGGACGCGATCGTCAAGGGCCATGACTCGGGCACGGTGACCCGCCTCGCACTGCTCATCGCCGTCATCGCCGTCGCGGAGGCCGGCCTCGGTCTGCTCACCCGCCGCCTGTCGGCGACCCTCGGCGAGGGCCTGATCCTCGATTTGCGGACGGCGGTCTTCGACCACGTGCAGCGGATGCCGGTCGCGTTCTTCACCCGGACCCGTACCGGCGCACTCGTCAGCAGGCTCAACAACGACGTCATCGGGGCGCAGCGGGCGTTCAGCAACACTCTTTCGGGTGTGGTCTCCAACCTCGTGACCCTGCTGCTCACCCTCGCCGTGATGGTGAGCATCTCCTGGCAGATCACCCTGCTCGCGCTCGTTCTGCTGCCGGTGTTCGTCGTCCCCGCCCGCCGTATGGGAGCCAGGATGGCCCGGCTCCAGCGTGAGGCCGCGCAGCACAACGCCGCCATGGGGACCCAGATGACCGAGCGCTTCTCCGCACCGGGAGCGACGCTGGTCAAGCTGTTCGGACGGCCCGCCGACGAGTCGGCCGAGTTCGCCGCCCGCGCTCGCCGGGTGCGGGACATCGGCATCCGTACCGCCATGGCACAGTCCGTCTTCATCACCGCGCTCACCCTGGTGTCTGCACTGGCGCTCGCCCTGGTCTACGGGCTCGGCGGGTACTACGCGCTCCGCGGCAGCCTGGAGCCGGGCGCCGTGGTGGCTCTCGCCCTGCTCCTCACCCGCCTCTACGCCCCGCTGACCGCACTCGCCGGCGCCCGGGTGGAGGTGATGAGCGCTCTCGTCAGCTTCGAGCGGGTCTTCGAGGTTCTCGATCTGAGGCCGCTGATCGCCGAGAAGCCGGACGCCCGCCGTGTGCCGGACGGGCCCGTGTCGGTGGAGTTCGACGGCGTGCGCTTCGGCTACCCCTCCGCCGACAAGGTCTCTCTCGCCTCGCTCGAAGAGGTGGCCACGCTCGACTCCCGCGGTGGCACGGAGGTGCTGCACGACATCTCGTTCCGCGCCGAACCCGGACGGATGGTCGCCCTGGTGGGCTCGTCCGGCGCGGGCAAGTCGACGATCGCTCAGCTCCTGCCGAGGCTCTACGACGCGGACGAGGGCTCCGTACGGCTGAACGGCATCGACGTGCGCGATCTGACCGCGGACTCGATCCGCGACACGATCGGCATGGTCACCCAGGACGGCCACCTCTTCCACGAGTCCGTGCGGGCCAATCTGCTGCTCGCGCGGCCGGACGCCACCGAGGACGACATCTGGGACGCACTGCGGCGTTCGCGTCTCGACGGACTCGTGGCCTCACTGCCCGACGGTCTGGACACCGTCGTGGGCGAGCGCGGTTACCGCCTCTCCGGCGGAGAACGTCAACGGCTCACGATCGCCCGGCTCCTGCTGGCCCGTCAGCGGGTCGTCATCCTCGACGAGGCGACGGCGCACCTCGACTCCACCTCGGAAGCGGCCGTCCAAGAAGCGCTGGGGGAGGCGCTGGAGGGGCGCACCGCCGTCGTGATCGCCCACCGGCTCTCCACCGTTCGGGCGGCCGATCTGATCCTCGTCGTCGAGGACGGCAGGGTCGTCGAACGCGGCACCCACAGCGAACTGCTGGCCGAGGGCGGCCGCTACGAGCAGCTGTACCGGACGCAGTTCGACCGCCCGGGCACCGCGGAGGCGCAGCCGGTGGGCTGAACGGCCGACGCGCCGTCAGTCCTTGACGACGTTCCCGTTCTCGTCGACGACGACCGTGCTCCAGTACTTGTCCCACTTGTCGTCGACGTGCTCGGGAACCTTGCCCTTCGGGTAGCGGACGTATCCCTTGGGCGGTTCCTCGTCGTCGGGGACACAGGCGCTGCCGGTGGTGCCCCCGACGGCCTTGACCGGGTACTCGCCGTTGCCGCAGATGGCGTCCTCCATCGAGCAGCCGGTGACCAGGAAGGCCGCGGCCACCCCCGCCACGGCAAGGGAGGAGTACCGGAGTCGTCGGTGCTTCAGCATTCTCAAGAGCCTCTCTCGTCGGTCCGGTCAGTCTGTCCGTGAACGAGGTGCCCTTGATGAGTACGCGTACTCAACCGGCGATGGGTAGCAGACCGGGGCCGGCCGGAACGGACTTCATTCCGCCGTGTTCTGTCATTCGGTGATCTCGTCCCCGCATGTCCTTGCGGATCGACTGGCATATTCGCTTCGATGGGCGCCATGACACGCGAAGAGTTGCCGTCCGGCAACAGATGGGCCTCCACGGGACCCCTCGACACGCAGTACGCCGTCGGCGACGTCTGGGTCGTCGTCGCCCGGGGCGAGGTCGATCTCAACAACCTCCCGCCGCTCACCGAAGCCCTCACCCAGGCAGCCGAAACGCACGCCACGGTCGTGCTGGACGCCTCCGGCATCACCTTCGCCGACTCCACGTTCCTCAACCTGCTCCTGCGCATCCACCAGGCCACCGACCTGCGCATCGCGGCGCCGGGCGCGCAACTCGAGCGCCTTCTCGACCTGACCGGCGCCGACGGGGTCCTCGATCTCCGGCCGTCGGTGGACGAGGCCACCACGACCTGAGGGCGCTGCGGCGCCACGCGGACCGATGGGCCCACGGGATTGCGCAACCAGATCTCACGGGCGTGCGGGGAGTGCGAGAGTGGAAGGCGGGTAGAGGCCGCCACAGTCGTGTGTGGCGTGAATGTTGTGGGACATGGTGTGGGACACAGGGGCCGTGAATGATGGATACGGGGGCCGATGGCAGTGCGACGGACGCCGTCGCCCGCAAACCCGCCGCCTGGGCCGGCGCCGCGTACGACGGCGCACCGGGCTCCATCGCAGCGGCACGGCACTTCGCCGCTCACTTCCTGACCCGGCTCCAGGTCCGGCACGGCATCGCCGTCGCGCGTGACGCCGTCGGCGCCGTCCAGCTGGTCGTCAGCGAGCTGATCACCAACGCCTGCAAGTACGCCCCCGGCCCGTCCTCGCTGAGCCTGGAGGTCGCCGGCCGGACACTGGAGATCACCGTGTCGGACTCCAGTCCCGCGCTGCCGCTCGTCCGCGGCCCCGAGCCCACCCGCGTCGGGCAGCACGGCCTGGAGATCGTCATGGCACTGTCCGAGGGCTTCCAGGTACAGCGGGAACCTTTCGGCAAGAGGATCAAGGTCCGGGTGCCGCTCGTACCCGGCTCGCCCTGACGTTGCGGGCCACCGGGGCGACGGGAAGGCACCCGGACCGCCGCACCCTCCATAGGTGCATGGGGCATGGAGATGCAGGTATCGGGCAGCCGGTCCACTATCAGGGGCAATTGGGCGTTTGTGGCGGACAAGGAGACCTGCCGTGCTGATGGCTCACCCTGCGGTTCTGAAGAACCTGATCGACCGGTACGAGACGCTGAGGACGCTGCACGCCGAGACCGGCAGCGCCCGGGTCCGCCAGCGGATGGACGACATCGCCTACACCCTGTGCGTGTCCACGGGCACCCGCGATGTGACGGCCGCGCTCATCGCCGCCCGCCGCCAACTCCCCGGCGCCTGCCCGGAGGGCGAGTCGCTCGTCGTGAGCTGAGGCGCCCGCGCTCCCGTCAGAACTCGATGCTGTCCGTACCGCGGATCTCCACGTTCATGTTGCGGTCCATCATCCGCAGCGCCGCTTCGGCCAGATCGGCATGGATGTGCGCGACCGCGTCCTCCGGCACCGTCACCCGCAGATGCCGGATGTGGGCGTCCAGGGCGGAGTACAGCACGCACTGCTCGGTGACCTGACCGCACAGGGCGATGTGGTCGACGCCGAGCTGGCCCAGAAGGTAGAACAGCGGAGTCTCGAAGAAGATCGAGTGACGTGCTTTGACGACGAACAGCGACTCGTCATCGGGCTTCAGCGGTTCGACCAGGTCCGCGTGGGGGCCCGACAGAGCCGCCTCGAGGAGTTCGCCGTGGTGGGAGCGCCACTGCCCGAAGTTGTCGTTGACGTAGATGACCGGGACCTTGTGCTCCCGGGCGCGTTCGATCAGTCGCACCACCGCGGGCACCGCCTGCTCGGCGGACGGGATGAGCAGATCCGCATCGCGGTGATCGTAGGTGTTGATCATGTCGATCACGATGACGGCACGGTTGCCCAGGCTCTCCGCGGTGGTCATGCTGCCCATGGTTCCACGCCCGTCATGATCACGCAGGGGCCGTGCGCGTGCTCGTCGCGGCTGCGGGAACAGGCCGGGACACGGCTGTGGATCACCGGCAGGCACCGGTCCTGGAAGCACGGGCGCGATACCACGAGACCGAGGAGCCGGCCCCGCAGCCGCCCGGCATCCCTGCCGTACCGCAGGGCGAACGGATGGCCGGTCCGATCACCCGGAGTGGGTGCCCCGTCGCGGGGAACACGCTCGGCACATCGAAGGTTGCGCCGGGCCCGGCCACGAGTCCGGGCCGACGGCGCGCAGGAGAGGAGTGGTCGCAGATGGCTTCCGACGACGTGGTGGAACTGATCCTCGAGGACCACCGGAGCATGGAGGATCTCTTCCGTCGGATGCGCAGCGTCGACGAGGACCGCGCGAAGGCGCTGCGGCAGTTCTCCGCACTCCTCGTCGCGCACGCCGAGGCGGAGGAGTCCGAGGTCTACCCGGCACTGAAGCGGTACAAGGACATCGACAACGACGAGGTCGAGCACGGCTCGGAGGAGCACGACGAGGGCCATGAGGCGCTGCTGCACCTGCTGGAGGTCGAGGACACCGGCGGCGAGGAGTGGGACGAGAAGCTGGAGGAGCTGTCCGAGGCCGTCGCGCACCACCTCGACGAGGAGGAGCGCACGCTGCTGAACGACGCCCGGGAGAACGTGGCCGACGAGCGCCGCGCCGAGCTCGGCAAGGCATTCCTGAAGGCCAGGGCCGACCAGCTGGCGTCCGACTGCGGAGACATCGAGAACGTACGCCGTCTCGTCCGGGGCTGAGCCCCGCCGGGGCCGGGTATCCCGCGCCGCGACGGGGCAGGCCGCCGGGCGCCGCGACGGGGCCGGCCCCCTGCGCCGTCACGGGGCCGGCCCTCTCCGCGCCTGCTGCCCTTCCGGCGCCCGTCCGGCCTTCCCCTCGGCGACCGTGGTGGCGCCCTGCCGGCCCGGCTCCCCGGCGCCCGTCAGGAACCCGGCGGCAGCGCCGTGTGATCGGGATGCCGCCGGGTCCGGCGCGCCTCCTTCATCTCGGCCTCGTACAGATGGTCGCGGCCCTCGGCGAGCTGATCACGAACCTGACGTTCGACGTCCTGGAACGGCCGGTAGTACGTCTCGTTGTAGGCCTCCACGATCTGGAAGGTCCAATGGCCGGGGATGACATTGCGGCCGAGGATCTCCCGCTCGACGAGGTCGGCCAGGCGATCGTGGCCGGCCTCGCGGAGGAGACGGACGGCGTCGTCGAGCTGGAGGTCCGCCGAACCGGTCAGCTGGTGGAATCCGTACAGATGCCCGCGCGCCCGTTCCGTGGTCTCCAGAGCCTTCGACAAGGCGCCCAGCGCCTCGACCGTCTTGTCATGCACACCCGCCGGGCGGCGGTGCGCCGCGTCGGGGCCGTCGTTCCGTTCGTCACTCACCCCTGACGTGTCCCCTGCTGCCACCGGGGCATGTTCGGCACTTCGGGTGGTCTTCGCAGCGGGACGGGCAGCCAGGGCGTCCGAGGGGCGGGTTCCCACCCTCGGCGCCGGCCGGCGCCCGGCGCCTGTCCAGGGCCCCGGAAATATTTCTCCTACGGCAACTGGAGAATTAGCCTCCACGGCCGCAATAATTTTGGCCGCCATTTCCCGGCGACAAGCAACGTCACGAGCACTATCGGCGCCACCGTGCTAATGTTGATCTCAGTTGCAGTTGTGGTTCCCAAAGACTTCAAGTGCCCTCACCGGTTTTCTGAACCGGCGAGAGCACTTTTGCATTTCCGGTCCTCCGGAACGGGGCAATCATCACGGCGACTCGAGGTCCGCACAGTGCGGTCCTCTGGGCAACGCCCCGAAGGAGATATGACATGGCCAGTGGCACCGTGAAGTGGTTCAACGCGGAAAAGGGTTTCGGCTTCATCGAGCAGGACGGTGGCGGCGCTGACGTCTTCGCCCACTACTCGAACATCGCCACCCAGGGCTTCCGTGAGCTTCAGGAAGGCCAGAAGGTGAACTTCGACGTCACGCAGGGCCAGAAGGGCCCCCAGGCCGAGAACATCGTTCCCGCCTGACGCTGACACGTACGACGCAGCTGGGGCCCGCACCTTGGGGTGCGGGCCCCAGCTCGTTGCTTTTCGCAGCATCGGCACGCGGGTGTCGTGAGGGGCCGATCCGGCCCCCGGCCCGCAACGGCTGAACGCGCCTCTCGATGGCAAAAAGGCCCGACCGGGTCCGTTCAGCCCGTACTTTCCCTGCCTTCAGGCGAATTCTCGCCTCCCGCAGACAGACGAGGCAGCCGTATTCCCCCTGTTTCGCTCCATCTTTTTCCGGTCCGTTCCTGCGAATCTCCGTGCGGCATGCCGCTGCCGGAATTCCTCGATACGTACCGCATCGAGGAAGGTTCTTCATGAACCGCACGACTCGCACGAACGACCGCTACTCCCGCACCAGCGGCGGCTCCGCCAGGGGCGGCTACCGCTCCCAGGCCGGCGGCCGCTCGGGTGCTCCCAACCGCTCCGGCGCCCCCAACCGCTCCGGCGGCTACGGACGTCGACCGGCCGCGCTCCAGGGCGAGTTCGCTCTCCCGGTGACCATCACCCCGGCGCTGCCCCCGGCCGCGGCCTTCTCCGACCTGGACATGCCGGCTCCCCTGCTGGCCGCCCTGACCGCGGAAGGCATGACCGTGCCGTTCCCGATCCAGGCCGCCACCCTGCCCAACTCCCTTGCCGGGCGCGACGTCCTGGGCCGCGGGCGCACCGGCTCCGGTAAGACGCTGGCCTTCGGCCTGGCCATGCTGGCGCGTACCGCCGGTCAGCGCGCCGAGCCGCGCCGGCCGCTGGCCCTGGTCCTCGTCCCCACGCGTGAACTGGCCCAGCAGGTCACCGACGCACTCACCCCCTACGCCCGGTCGCTGAAGCTACGACTGGCGACCGTGGTCGGCGGTATGTCGATCGGCCGTCAGGCAGGCGCGCTGCGCGGCGGCGCCGAGGTGGTCGTCGCGACCCCCGGACGCCTCAAGGACCTGATCGACCGGGGCGACTGCTCACTGGAGCGGGTCGCCATCACCGTTCTCGACGAGGCGGACCAGATGGCCGACATGGGCTTCATGCCCCAGGTCACCGCACTGCTCGACCAGGTACGCCCCGAGGGCCAGCGGATGCTGTTCTCGGCCACCCTGGACCGCAATGTGGACCGTCTGGTGCGCCGCTACCTGCACGACCCGGTGGTCCACTCGGTCGACCCCTCGGCGGGCGCGGTGACGACGATGGAGCACCACGTGCTGCACGTCCACGTCACCGACAAGTACGCGACGACCACCGAGATCGCCGCACGCGACGGCCGGGTGATCATGTTCCTGGACACCAAGCACGCCGTGGACGGGCTCACGAAGCATCTGCTGAACAGCGGTGTACGGGCGGCGGCCCTGCACGGCGGCAAGTCCCAGCCGCAGCGCACGCGCACCCTCGCCCAATTCAAGGAGGGGCACGTCACGGTGCTCGTCGCCACGAACGTGGCGGCGCGCGGCATCCATGTCGACAATCTCGACCTGGTCGTCAACGTGGACCCGCCGAGTGACCACAAGGACTACCTCCACCGCGGTGGGCGCACCGCTCGCGCGGGTGAGTCCGGCAGTGTCGTCACGCTGGTTCTCCCCAACCAACGGCGCGACATGGTGCGGCTGATGGCGGACGCCGGCATCACCCCGCAGACCGCGCAGGTCCGCTCCGGTGAGGCCGAACTGAGCCGTATCACCGGCGCGCAGGCGCCGTCGGGTGTTCCGGTCACCATCGCCGCACCGGTGGCGGAGCGCGCCAAGCGCGGTGCGTCCTCCTCCTCGCGCGGCAGGCGCAGCCGGCCCGCGCAGGCCCGCCGTGCCGGCAGCACATCCCGGACGCCGTCGGGCAGTTCGCAGCGGCAGGGCCGGGGCGCGGCCGCGTAAGGGCTGTCCCGTCATCCCCGGCGGGCCGGTCCCGAGGGACACGGCTCCCGTTCACGACGACATCTTCGTGAACCACCCGTACCGGCAGGCTCCGTCGACGCGGCTTCACCCCGAAGTCACCGTCTCCACGGCGCCTGCCGGTGCACAGTCGCACCCGGCCACCGGCCATCGCCCGTACCGTGTACTCCATCCCGCGGACCGCAACCCGGCCCTGCCTTCCCCTCGACCTGTGAGGCATCATGCGCTGCGTCATCGCCCGTTTCCCGTTCGACCTGTTCAAGAACGAAGTGCAGGACGCGATGAAGGGCATCAAGCCCGAACCCATCACGGGAGAGTCCGTGATCATCGGCCGACGGCACTACCCCGTCAAGCAGGTCGGTGAAGTCATCACCCGGCAGGACCGCCGCGACTTCACCGCCGCCGAAGTGACCCGGGCCCTGGTCCGCCTGGGGTTCACCTGCCGCTCCGTCCCCGTCGAGGAGCCGGCGGTCGCGCTGACTCCGGTCGAGAACGCCTCAGCGCTTCTCGGCACTCCCGCACAGTAGAATCGCTGCCCATGTCGAAGCCTGATGATCTGCTCGTCGAAGTCGCCGCGATGGTGGAGTCGGAGCAAACCAATCAGATGTCCCTGACCGTGGTCGTGCACGGCGCTGTCATCACCGGCCGCCTGGCCCCCGAAGCCGTGTGGAGGCAGCGGGTCGCCGAGGTCCTCAAGGACTCGGACCGGCTGGGACCGTTCTCCAGCATCTTCATGAAGACCGAGGTTGCCGCCCACCGGCGCGAGGAGGGGCAGCCGTCGACGCATCTGCACTTCCACGTCGCCCGGATCCTCCAGGGCACGCTCGGAATCCCGGAAACCGGTGGCATGTACCGCATCGCCATCAAGGACGTCAGCGCCTGGACTGTCGGGGACTTCAGCTACTCGGACAACTGACGGCACCCTCTGTGCCCGGACCCGCCGGGCACAGAGGCGAACCGGGGCCACACCGCGCAGACCACCGGAATCCGCAGGGGCCGGTGGTGGCGCCGGGCCGAGGGCTGTACGGCGGAGGCGGACACAAGTCCGCAGGCCAGGGCGAGGTACCCCACACGCGCCGACGGGCGTAGATGCATGCATGACGGGCACGCGGCAGACACCGCACCTTCGAAAGGAATCCCTCATGGTCATCGCCGGCGTCATCGCCCTGTGTGTCGTACTCGCCGTACTCGCCTTCTTCCTCCCGCGCCTCTCCCGGCACCCCGAACGCGGAACGCAGCGTTCGCTCGGCATGGGGGCACGCGCGGGCAGCAAGGCTCCCGGTCCGCTCGGCCGGCTCTTCAGCAAGCCGTTCCACAGCAGCTCGCGGGCTGTCGGAAAGAGCGGCTCCGCCGGCCGTCGTGCGCGCGGCAAGATGCCGTTCTGACAGCGACACGACCCGGGAGACGAGAAAAGTGAAGTTTCTGCTGCTCGCCGGCGTGATCGTGCTGGTCGTACTCGCCTATCGCCACCGGTCACGGCGGCCCCGGAACCGTCCCGGTGACAGTGACCACGGACGGGACGGCTGACCGGCCCGGGCCTGCCTCGACGGCGGACGGCCGACCGGGTCAGGCACGCGAAAGCGCGCCTGCTCCCCGGCACAACAAAGCCGCGGCGGGCCCACCGGTCAGGCGTCGGCCTTCGGATGGGATCCGGCGGCGGGGCGGCGCAGTTCCTCGTTGATACGCATGGCTTCTTCGAGCTGGTCCTCGAGGATGATGATGCGGCAGGCGGCCTCGACCGGTGTCCCCTGGTCCACGAGCTCGCGCGCCCGCGCGGCAATACGCAACTGGTAGCGGGAGTACCGCCGGTGGCCGCCCTCGGAGCGCAGCGGCGTGATGAGACGGGCTTCGCCGATGGCCCGGAGGAAGGCGGGAGTCGTCCCGATCATTTCGGCGGCTCGGCCCATGGTGTACGCGGGATAGTCATCGTCGTCGAGACGATCGTGCGGGCTGGGAATGTTTTCTGCGGTCACTGACACCTCATCCATCGGAACGCGTCGAGGGGCCCGGGTACCGAGTGGCACCCAGGCCCCGAGGGGTTTTCAACACCATCTGCCGGTCTGTTACAGCACCGGCTCTCTGTTTCCGCTTACCTGTCCTTCGGGACGGGTGTGCGGGGATCTCATATGCGTGACCGGGGACCACCTTCCAATCCGGGGCCTGCGGTACCCGGGCGCTTCGAAGTCCGCCCGGGGGATCCTGATGGCGTCTGCCTCCTTGCCTCTTTCTGATCCTTCTTCGGTACTGGGGTACTGCATGGCCCCTGGGGCCACCTGGTCCGGCAGCCAGCGAGGGGACCCACTCCTGCGTCCGGCCCCATCACTCCACTGCCGTGCCACTCCTGCCGCGCGGCAGTTCTTGTCTGCCGCGCCTCACTCACTTTGTGGTCTCAGGGGAGACTGTAGTCCTCGACCAAGAGCATGTCTACCACCGCCACGACAGTTTTCCTCATGGCCGGGAGCCCGAAGTTCTGGCGTCTTCCGGTGAGGCACGTCGGGCCGACGGACCCGTCCGCCGCGGTCCGCCACTGCCGGTCCATCGAGACTCGGCGGAGACAGCGGGCACCGCGGGCGGACGGTGGTACGGCCGGGAGGGTCCTAGATGATCACGATCAGGAGCGCCGTGACGATCGTCGCGACAGCGACCGCGGTCATCAGCGCCCAGGTTCCGGGAACGTCCTGCCTGCTCGTATGCATCCTGCTCGTATCCATGACGACCGGGTACCCGCCCAACCGGCGCTCATCCCGGCGCCGGGCCTGCTCGGCGGGCACAGTGGAGACATGAACGCAGACGACACGAGCATGCTGGGCCGCTCCCGCGTGGCCACCCGGCTCCCCGCCCAGGACCTGGAGCGAGCGCGGCTGTTCTACGCGCAGAAGCTCGGCCTGGAGCCGGTCGACGAACGGCCGGGCGGACTGCTGTACCGGTGCGGGGGCGTGGACTTCGCCCTGTTCCTCTCCGCCGGTGGGTCGCCCGGGACGTTCACCCAGATGGGCTGGGAGGTCGACGACATCGAATCCGTCGTCGCCGAACTGCAGCGGCGCGGCGTGGTGTTCGAGGAGGTCGATCTGCCCGGGCTGCGCACCCGAGGGGCCATCGCCGAGATCGAGGGGAACTACCCGAGCAAGGGGGCCCGCGGCGAACGGGGCGCGTGGTTCCGCGACAGCGAGGGGAACATGCTGGGCATCGGGCAGTTGGTCTCCTGACGGCGTGCGCACGGCTACGGGCCGGGTCGCCGCGGGACGGCGGTCCGGTCCCGCGGCCGACCGGTCGCCTCAGGCTCGCGCGCGCAGGGAGGCCGTGTGCTCCCGCACCTGCTCGGGCGTCAGATAGGCATCGGTGTGCTCGAAGTCCCGCAGAGTGGACGGGCCGCGCATCAGGAAGCCCGTACGGACGAAGTCGTCGCCGGCGACGGCGTTGAGCATCCAGTTCGTCAGCACACGGGTCTTGGCGACATGCGTCCTCAGGGCCGACCAGTGATAGCCGCGCGCCACGAGCTGCGCGGGCAGTCCCCGCAGCTCGATGCCGAGCGGCTTGGAGACGGCGTCCTTGCCGCCGAGGTCCACGACGAGGCCCAGGTCCTTGTGCGCGTACGGCTCCAGCGGCCGGCCCCGGAGCTGGGCGATGACGTTGTCGGCGACCTTGCGGCCCTGCCGCAGGGCGTGTTGGGCGGTGGGCGGGCAGATCGCGTCGTCACCCTTGGCGAGGTCCGGCACCGCGGCGGCGTCGCCGAGCGCGAAGACACCGTCGGCGTCGGGGACGGTCATGTCGGGGCGCACCACCAGCCGTCCGCGGGCGGTCTCCGCGTCCAGAGTGCCGACGAGCGGGCTGGCGGCGACGCCGGCCGTCCAGATGAGCGTGCGGCAGGGCAGTACGCGTCCGTCGGTGAGCGTCACCTTCTCCGGACCGACGTCGGCGACCGACACCCCGAGGGACACCTCGATGCCGCGCCTGCGCAGGATCTCCAACGCCGCGAGGCCCAGTTTGTCGCCGAGTTCGGGCATCAGCTTGGGGGCGATGTCGATCAGATGCCACTTGATCTGTTCGGGGTTCAGGCGCGGATACCGCTTCACGGCGTTCTGGGTGAGCCGCTGGAGGCACGCGGCCGTCTCGGTGCCGGCGTAACCGCCGCCCACGACGACGAACTGGAGGCGGGAGGCGCGCTCCGCCTCGTCGTGGCTGGCGTCGGCGAGGTCGAGCTGGGCGATCACATGGTCGCGGATGTAGGTGGCTTCGGCGAGCGTCTTCATCCCGCGTCCGTGCTCCACGAGTCCGGGGATGTCGAACGTCCGGGTGATGCTGCCGGGAGCCAGCACGAGGTGGTCGTACGGCTGGTTCACGATCTCGTCCGTGATCTTGCGGATCACACAGATCTTTGCCTTGGTGTCCACACCGATCGCGCCGCCGGGAATGATCTGCGTGCGGTGCTTGGCGCTGCGGCGCAGGGAGACGGCGACCGACTGGGGCGTCAGCACACCCGCGGCCACCTGGGGCAGCAGCGGAAGGTAGAGCTGGTAGGAGAACGGGGTGACCAGGGAGATCTCGACATCCGTCCGGGAGAGCTTGCGCTCCAGCCGGCGTACGCAGTCGATGCCGGCGAAGCCGGCCCCCACCACAAGAATCCGCGATCGTGCCACGATGCCCGTCCTTTCTCCGCCCGGCAGGTCTTATCGTCGGCTGCCCAGCCTCGGCGGTCTTGCACACCCCCATCCTTGCGACCTCTGTGACACCCGCAAGTCTTCGGCCGTCGCGGCGGCGGGCCGGCGGGATGCGGGGCTGCGAACCGTACGGATGCAGCCCCGCGGCGAGAGGCGCCGTTCAGCCCCGGACGATGTTCTGCGCCTGCGGACCCTTCTGGCCCTGACCGATGTCGAAGGTGACGTGCTCCCCCTCGGTCAGTTCGCGGTAGCCATTGCCCTGGATCTCGGAGTAGTGCGCGAAGACGTCCGGTCCACCGCCCTCCTGGGAGATGAAGCCGAAGCCCTTCTCGGAGTTGAACCACTTCACTGTGCCACTGGCCATGCTGGTGTGTGTCCTTCTGTGTCCATTCCCGAGGCGGACCGGGTCGCGGACCGCCTCAGCTCCTTCGGGGGAGCCGAGAACAGCCATACCCCTGGGCGGTTGCAGTCATGTCATCCTTCTGCGGCCCGGCGCTCCAGGCCGCGGATACACCCGGGTCGCGCGGATCCGCGGCGTCCGGCTGTCCGGGTGGATACTTGAGATGTGAACATCCCCGTGCCCCGGGTCTCCGCCCTGCGCGAGCGCCTGGGCAGCAGCCTGTTCACCCGCGTCGCAGGCCCCGCGGGTCCGGACAACCGTGCGCGTATCCACGGCGCACCGGGACCCCGCTGGTTCGGTCCCGAGCGGCCCATCCGGATCGTTCACGGGGACGCGTCCATGTTCATCGGCGGGCTCAGGGCGCTGCTGCTCCAGTCCCTGCATCCGCTGGCCATGGCCGCGGTGGCGGCCCACTCCGGTTACCGCGGCGACCCCTGGGGCCGGCTCCAGCGCACCAGCACCTTCCTGGCGGTGACGACCTACGGCACGGCCGACGACGCCCAGAGCGCTGTCGACCGTGTACGGGCGGTGCACAGCCGCGTCATGGGGACGACGGCCGCCGGCGAGCCGTACCACGCCGCCGATCCGCATCTGCTCGCCTGGGTGCATGTCGCCGAGGTCGACAGTTTCCTGCGTGCCCATCAGCGGTACGGGCGACGGCCTCTGGACGGACCGGGGTGCGACGCCTACGTGGCCGACACCGCACGCGTGGCCCGAGCACTCGGCATCCCCGACCCACCGCTGGACCGTGCCGGTCTCGCCGAACGGCTGGCCGCGTACCGGCCGGAGCTGCGTGCGACCCAAGAGGCACGCGAGGCCGCGCGGTTCGTCCTGCGGCACCCGCCCCTGCCGTGGGTCGCCCGCGGTCCGTACGCCGTCCTGGCCGCCAACGCGGTCTCCACCCTTCCCCCGTATGCGCGCGAGCTGCTGGGACTCCCCCGTCTGCCCACCATGGAAACGGCCGTCGTCCGGCCCGCCGGGCACGCTCTCACCCGGACCATCCGATGGGCGATGAAGCCGCCCCCGCGACCGGCCGTCCGGCCGGCTGGGGAATCGGCGGTCACTCCCAACTCACCTGTCCCGCCTGCTCGTTGAGGCTCTGGCTGCGCCGGCCGTACGTCTCTACACTGCCAGTCCGGTGCGGCACGACACCGCCAGTCCGGTGCGGCACGAAGGCGACTACGGGGGTAGGGCGTGAGCTACGAGAGACTGCCGCTCGAATACCGGATGAGCTCCGGACGTCTGCGCATGCTGATCACCATGATCCTGCTCGCGACACCGGCGGCGCTGCTGCCCGTGCTGACGATCGAGGAGATCCCGACGGGCATCAGGACCGTCGTCTCGCTGACCGTCGTGGCGCTGTTCGGCTGGCTGGTGTACGGCTCCCGGCGCTGTGCCACGAGAGCCGACATCAAGGCCATCGGGGTCCGGGGATTCTTCCGGCACCGCAGGGTGGCCTGGGAGGACATCCAGGACATCCGCGCGGAGCTGAATCCTGCCGCGGCCATGCAGAGCGCCGCTCCGACCTACATCACGTTCGTCTACGGACGGGACGGCAAGAAGCTCCAACTGCCCTACGTCGACGACCAGCACGTGTCCATGGAGCGGGAGATGACGCTGCTGACGGACATCTGGACCGAACTGCGCGGGGACGACTGGGCACCAGACGCACAGGCCGCCGTGCTCATCGACCGCCGCAACGCCCGGCAGGCCGCGCTCCTGTCCGGCATGTCGTGGACCATGCTGGGATTTCTCCCGCTCATCGCCGTCATGCTGGTGCCCCTCTTCGCCGACCTGCCGGAAGGGCTGGAATCGGTGCTCAGCCCCTGGGCGGTGATGGGTGTCGGCCTGCCCTTGATCTTCGTCCTGACGGCGCTCGCGTCCTATCGCCGCAGCCTGCGGAACATCTGAGACCGCAGGCGCGGTCGGTCTGTCGGTGCTCGGTGCGGGCCGGGCTGACCTGGCCGGGCCCGCATATCGGCCGGTGCCCGGCCCCGGGGTACTCAGGAGCGGTACACGCGCAGCCGCCGTACCTCGTACGACAGGGACGTCCGGCCGGGTTCCGGCGCGGGGTGGTAGGTGCCGTCGGCGACGGAGAGGTTGACGATGAGGTGGGCGCGCCAGTCGCGGTCGAGGCCGGCGTCGTCGGTGAAGGCCCGCACCCCGTTGACCCACCAGACGACGGACCGGGCGCCGAGCTCGACGCGGAGATCGACCCATGCGCCGGGTCGGATACCGGGATCCCGGTGGTAATGACCCGCACCACTCATGTGGTTGGAGAGTTCCAGCAGATCGGGGTTGTCGGGGTGGTACTCGAAGGCGTCGATCTCGTTGCCGCCCTCCCACCAGGTCCAGATCGCGGGCCACGCACCCACCTCGCGGGGCAGGCGCACCCGGGCTTCGAGCACATCGCCCGTACGCACCATGAAGTCGTCCCGGCTGCCTTCGGTGGTGAGCAGTCCCGCGTACCACGTTCCGTCGGGGCCCGGCGTCGCGCGGAACACGCCGCGCCGGGAGTAGGAGGGGTCCGACACCAGGTGATCGAGCTTGTGGTCGCCGGGGTTGGTGGGGCCGCCGTTCGGATAGGCCCAGGAGCGGCCCGCGACCCACTGGTCCGTCGACGAGAAGTCGGCGGTGAACACCAGCCGGCCACGCGGTCGTCGCGGGCCCGGGACGAACCCGGCGAGCCGCTGCCTGATCCGGCCGAACACCGACAACGCCTGTTCAGTCATGCTGCCTCATCTCCGACAGCAACAGCGCATGCCGAGTGCGCACGCCGAGGATGCTGTCCGCCACCTCGTTCAACGAGCGAGGGGGCGTCCTGACGCGGCCGGTCCACCGACTCCCGTCACGGCCGTCGGCCGATCGCGACCCGATGCCGCCGCCGTGATGCGGGTCCGGGCGGGCGGCACAGGGCGTCAGGTACCGGCGGTCCAGCGCTGGTCGCTGTTCCCGTCGGCCGGGTCGAAGCCGAGTGAACTGCCCTCCGACCCGCCCGACGGTTCGAGCGCGAAGTCCAGGGCGACGTACGGCCGTACGGCTCCGGACGCGTCGACGGTGAACCG
Organism: Streptomyces sp. NPDC058685; assembly: GCF_042714725.1. Classification (NCBI taxonomy): domain Bacteria; kingdom Bacillati; phylum Actinomycetota; class Actinomycetes; order Kitasatosporales; family Streptomycetaceae; genus Streptomyces; species Streptomyces sp. NPDC058685. Next base: position 30,073 of record NZ_JBHXSL010000020.1, on the reverse strand, counting down.
GAGGTTCCTGCCGTTCTTGCCGTCGGCGGACGAACAGGACCAGATGCCCACGCCCCGGTCGGTGTCGCCGCGTGAGTCCAGGCAGAAGTCGGAGTCGGCGTTGTTGCGCAGCAGTCCGCCGGGTTCCAGACTCCACTGCTGGGTCTCGGCGCCGTTGCAGCGGGCCGTGATGACATCGGTCCGGTTCTCCATCACACCGTCCTCGATGTCCAGGCAGAGCCCCGAACCGGCGTTGACGACGCGCGTGTAGCCGCCGCCCGGCACGATCGGCGCAGGTGGGGGCGGAACTGCCTTGGAGGGCGTGGGCGCCGGGGACTCGGGGGCGGGTGCGGACGCGGTGGGGGTCGGCCGGGGCTCGGGGGTCTTCGACGCCTCGCGGGTGGGGCTCGGTGACGGAGACCGTGCGGGCGAGGGCGCTGACGCGGGGGGCCAGGCAGGCTGCGGCGGCTGCGTCGTCGGACGGTCGCTCGCCACGGGTCCTGAGGTGTCCCCGGACGTGGTCGCCAGCACGGTGCCGGCGATCACCGCGGCCGCCACCGCCACAGCGGCGAGTACCACGGGCCGGGTCCGCAGCCGCGCGCCCCGCCGGGGCTCCGAGACGGCAGGTGCCGATCGGTGGTTCACGGCCGGCGACCGCTCCGGCTGGGCGGGTACGGCGTCGAGCAGGGCACGCACGGGGCGGCGGGCCGCGTAGGCCGCCCCGCCCCACTGGAGCAGCCCTTCGGCGAACACACCGCGGGGGTTGGCGGTCATACGGGCGAGGTTCGCCATCAGCCGGGTGCAGCCGGTGCATTCGGCCAGGTGGTTCGTCAGGTCGTCGCTGCGCCGCCGGTCCCCCGGCCGCACCGATGCCTCGATGATGCGCTGGAAGCCGGAGCACCTCTTGTCGTCGGACCGTGCGAGGTAGGCCCTGATGTAGGCCTGGCGCATGGCGTCCTGCGACTTGGTCCGCTGCTCGGACACGACGTCGGGCCGGACGCCGAGGTAGGTCGCCGTGGTGTCGTCGCTTTCACGGTCGACCACGGCGTACCAGAGGATGCCCCGCGTCAGCTCGGGGAGCCCGTAGAAGCCGGCGAGCATGGCGGACGACATCTCGAACGGGAGGCGCCGGGACTCCGGCAGGCTCCACTCGGCGCGGTCGGCCGACTCGTCGGACCACGCCGCGAAGTCCGGTTCGAGCCGGTCGCGGCGGTTGCCCTCGGCCCAGGTCAGGCCCACTCGCTGAACAAGCATCAGCAGGTGGTGGCGCCAGTTCCCGCGCGGCTCGATGCCGCGGATCGCCTCCTGGGCCGCGAGGTCGAAGGCCTGGACGGCCAGTTGGTTGCCGGCGACCTGGTCGCGCCCGCAGAGCCGGGCGTAGGAGAGCACGGCGGGAAGGTGGCGGCGCTTGAGCTCCTGGGTGGCCGGAAAGGCGGGCGGGGCGCCGGCGCGTATACGGTCGGTCAGTTCCGCGTCCGACAGGGCGGCGTAGACCTGCATGTGGTCGGCGGGGTCGGGACCGACCTGGTGGAGCTCTGGCACCCTGTTGACTCCTCGTTCAGTACGCACCACCGACGTGTCCGCAGCCACGGAGAAACGCGCCGGTGTTACCTGCAGGAAACAAGAGCCCATAGTGATGCAGGCGGATCAGCAGGGAAAGGTGTTTCCGTGGGTAAGTCGTGCGGGGAAAACGCCGGACGGCGACGACGCACCCCACGGCCGGGCTGCCCGGGGATGCCCATCACGCCGCCGGCCCCTGCCGGAACGCGCGGTCATGGAGTGCGACGCGGGGCGAGGACGCAGAACTCGTTGCCCTCCGGGTCCGCCATGACGACCCACGGCACGTCTCCCTGGCCGATGTCGGCACGGCGCGCCCCGTGCGCCAGCAGGCGCGCGACCTCGGCGTCCTGGTCGTCCGGCCTGAAGTCGAGATGCAGCCGGTTCTTCCCCGCTTTCAGCTCCCGCACGGGCTCGAAGATGAGTCCGGGCAGACGGTCCGCCGCCGGGCGGATCTCGAACTCGTCGTGGGCATCGTTCAGTACGACCCAACCGAGCGCGCCGGCCCACCAGTTCCCGAGCGCGACCGGGTCGACGGCGTCCACGACAAGCTGTTCCCACTCCAAGGACATGCCGCGGAGCGTAGTGGCCGCGCGGACCGCCGTGCCACGGACGCGCACGGCAGGAGCAGAAATCCGGCGGACATGGAATTCCGTCCACGGGCAACACGATGGCCAACTGGTCGCAGCCACAAGGCAATCGGCCTTCCGAACCGAGGAGGCACCATGCCGCTCACCTTCCGCAAGAGTTTCAGGATCCTGCCGGGCGTGACGTTGAACATCAATCGCAAGTCCTGGTCGATCACCACGGGCGGCAAGAACGGCCCGCGCCACACCCGCAGCAGCACCGGACGCCGTACGACGTCCATGAACCTGCCGGGTCCCTTCGGGTGGCGCAAGACGACCGGAGGCTCCGGCCGGCACTGACGAGGGCGGCACCGGGCCCCGATCGGGGCAGGGTTCCGCGCCGGAACCCTGCCCCGATCGCGGTGCCCTAGCGTCCGTCTGTCGCCGGCGCGGGGCTCCCGGCGTCCGCCGTCCCGGAAGTCACTCAGGGCGGCGACGCGTTCACTGGGCGCTGGGCGCGTCCTCGTCGATGTGATGTCCGGACGTGATCGGGGGCGCCTTCCAGCCCGGCACCCGCCCAGTCCTGCCACATGGAGAGCACATCGCCGTACAGATCGACCGTGTCGTCACCCGTGGCCCGGAGCACCTGGAGCGGACAGCGGATGCGCCGGCCCGCGGGCCGGTCCCCCTCATCGTGACGCCGGTCCCCGTCTGTGACGGGCTTCGAGGACCCGCCGCAGCCCCGCAGGTCCGGGGCCGGACCACCATATGGCCCGCCGCCGTCAGCAGGGGCGCGATCCGGTGCCATGGGGCGTGCTCCGCGGACGGCCGTGCGGCATCAGGACGGCCGGACCGGCGCCGACGTGGCGCACGCGCAGTCGGTCGCCCCCGCCCTCGCGGTCCGCCCTGTGCGAACCCTGCGAACCCTGCGAACCCTGCGAACCCTGCGAACCCTGCGAACACGGTCCACGCCCCTGCGTCGCCGCCGGTGTCCCCGACCGTGTGTCCGGGGCGAGGGCGGGCATGCCCACGGACAGACCCGGTGCCGGGGCATGCGGGCTCACCGCCGTAGGACCACGCCCCGCACGAAAGCGGCCTGGCCGGCGTGCTCGAGGTCGTCGGCGATGACGCTGACCAGGCGCACCCCCAGCGTGACCGGCGGGCTCCAGGCCTCGTCCACCACGCGGTCGAGCGCCTCGTCATCGAGTCCCTCGACGTAACGCAGCGTCTGATCCACGACGGCGTCGTGATAGCCGAGCAGCAGGTCGGGAGAGTCCACGCGGACGGCCGCCACCTGCTTGCTGCTGTGGCCGTACCCCGTCGCGCCCGGGCCGAAGGGCAGCTCGAACCGGTCCGCCCAACCCTTGTGCCACACCTGTTCGAGGTCGGCGGCGTCGGCGACATGATCGTCCTGAACCCGTGTCAGGTGCCACACCAGCCAGGCGATGGAGTTCGCGTCCTGGTCGATCCGTGCGTTGAGCTGCTCGGCGGACAGACCGTCCACCGCTGCGTGCACCGCCTCCTGGACCCGTCCGAAGGCGTCCACCAGCGCGTCGACACTGTTCATGTCCTGCTCCCCGGCCGCGTCCGCCCCGGCGGGCTCCGCCGAGGACAGCACCAATGTACTTTTCGGGCCCGGTCGGCGCGAAAGGCAAACGTGCCGGGACATTCGGGGTCCATGCCGGCCCGGGACCGCAGAACCGGGCCGGGCGTGACATGCGGCGGACGCCGAGCGATGTTGAGATGGATGAGTGGCTCCGCACGGGCGCGACCACCGTCACGCGCGCGCAGGGCCCCTGACCCGGCAGCGAGGGATCCTGGTGCCTTCCGTCAGTCATGGACCCGAGATCGGACCTCCGCACAGCGAGGACGACCTGGACAAACTGCTGCTCAGGACCGCGCAGGGCGACGAAGACGCCTTCACGGGCGTGTACGACGCGGCCAGCGGCCCTGTCCTGGGGCTGGTGCGCCGCATCCTCCGGGACACGGCGCAGTCCGAGGAAGTGGCCCAGGACGTACTGGTCGAGGTGTGGGCCACGGCGGCACGCTTCCGGCCCGAGGAGGGCAGCGCAAAGACATGGATCATGACACTCGCTCATCACCGGGCGGTGGACCGGATCCGGTCCGCCGAGGCCAGGAACGAGCGCGAACAGAAGGCTGCGCTGCTGGACCGGACCCGGCCGTTCGACGAGGTGACCGAGCGCGTCGAGACACAGCTGGAGTGGCAGCAGGTCCGTCGGTGCGTACGTCTGCTCACGGACATGCAGCGGCAGGCCGTGACACTCGCCTACTACCAGGGCCTGACGCACAAGGAAGTGGCGGAAGCGCTCTCCCTCCCGCTGGGCACCGTCAAGACCCGCCTGCGCGACGGTCTGATCCGCCTCAGGGACTGCCTCGGGGTGTCGAGATGACCGGCGCCGATCTGCACATGGCTTCGGGTGCCTACGTCCTGCATGCGCTTTCCCCCGACGAGCGCAGGGCTTTCGAGGCCCATGTGGCCGCCTGCGAGGCGTGCCGGGAGGAAGTCGCCGAACTGAGGGCGACGGCGGCACGCCTCGGGTCGGCCATGACCGTCACCCCGCCGGCCGAGATGCGCGACCGGGTCATGCGGCGGGTGGCGGACACCCGTCAGGAGGGGCTGCTCCCGCCGGCGTTGCGCGTCAGGCGGACCGTGCAGGTGTCCCGGGTCGTTCTCGCGGCGTGCCTGGCACTCGCCGTGGCGGGCGGCGGGATCGCCCTGTGGCAGCACCAGGAGGCCGAGGAGGCCCGGGCTTCGGTCCGGCAGGCCGAGCAGCGGGAAGCGGGCGTGGCCGATGTGCTGGCCGCACCCGACGTCCGGCTCCAGACACGGGAATGGAAGGACGGGTCCACGGGAACGGTCGCGTACGCCCCCAGCAAGGACGCCGCGGCTCTGATCCTGGCGGGTCTGGCCGAGCTGCCCGCGACCAAGGTGTACGAGGCATGGTTCGCCGGGACGGGGGCCACCAGGCCGGCCGGGCTGATCAGCGGCACCGAGGAGCAGCAACTGGTGCTGCTCGACGGACCGGTGGCCGGGGCGACGGCTGTGGCGATCACCGTCGAACCGGCCGGCGGCTCCCAGCAGCCCACCTCCGCTCCGCTCGGAGTCATCAAGGTGCCGACAGCCTGATACGCGGCCACGGGTCCGGTCAGCTGTCAGGAGCCGCTCCGGCACCGTCGTCCCGGGCGCCTGCTTCTGCGGCCGACTGCGCCGGTCGCGGCCCGGGGAGAAGCCCCCACCCGAACGGGTGCATCCGGGAGCACCTCCCCAGGGGAATTCCTCTCATGCGGTGAAAGCCGGATCCGGGGTGTCGCGTGGACTTCGGCGCCACGGTTGCTCTGATGGTCCCGGTGGCCGGCACCGCCGGGCGGTCGTGCGGGAGTGGTCCCGGTCGCCGGCACCGCCGGGTGGTCGTGCAGGAGTCGTGCAGAGAGACGTCAGCGAAGGAGCCGGCTTGAGCGTGCGGGAGACGGACGCCGACGTCGTGATCATCGGTGGTGGCGCCTCGGGCCTGTCGCTGGCCCACGCCCTCGCGACCTCGGACGACGCGGGCAGGCCCTCCGGCGGCTCGGACCGGTTGTCCGTCGCCCTCGTCGAGGCACCCGAGGGCCCGTTGCGCCCCGCCGAGCGCACATGGTGCTTCTGGGAGGAGACGGCCGGTGAGTTCGACGACGCGGTGACCGCGTCGTGGCGCCGATTGCGCGTCCACGGAGCCGACGGACACGTGTTCGGCGGCGATCTCGGCACCCTGCGGTACAAGATGATCCGCTCCGGCGCCTTCGAACGTCTCGTCCACACACGGCTCTCCGACCTGGAACACGTCCGCCTCCTGCGGGCGACCGCACACGAGGTGCGTGCCACCGCGGACGGCGCCGAGGTCCGGTGCACCACCACCGACGGACTGCCCGCGCGCGTGCGCGGCCGCAGCGTCTTCGACTCCCGGCCTCTCCCCTCGCTGCCGCCTGCGCGCACCACCCTGCTCCAGCACTTCCGCGGCTGGTTCGTGCGGACCCGGCGGCCGGTCTTCGATCCCGAGGTCGCCGACCTGATGGACTTCCGTGTGCCCCAGCCACCCCACGGGCTCGCGTTCGGCTATGTGCTGCCGCTCGGGCCCCGCGACGCCCTGGTGGAGTACACGCGGTTCTCACGCGCCCCGCTGTCGCGGGAGTCGTACGACCGGGCTCTGCGGCACTACACGGCCGACGTGCTGAAGCTCGGCGAGTTGGAGATCCGGGACGCCGAACAGGGGGTGATCCCGATGACCGACGCCCGCTTTACCCGACGGGCCGGGGCAGGTGTCTTCCGTATCGGAGCCGCCGGAGGCGCCACCCGGCCGGCGACCGGATACACCTTCTCGGCTTCACGGCGGCAGACACAGGACATCGCCGCCGCGTTGCGCGAGGGACGGGGGGACGCCGTGCCCGCGCCCTGGTCCCGCAGGGCTATGGCGATGGACGCGGTGATGCTCCGGGCCCTCGACACCGGCCGTGTCGAGGGCGCGCACTTCTTCTCCACGCTCTTTCGCCGTACGCCACCGGAACGGCTGCTGCGCTTCCTGGACGGCCGTACCGGCCTCTTCGAAGATCTCCGCATCGGCTTCGCCGTACCCATGTGGCCGATGCTGCGCACCGCGCTGGAGCTGCCGTTCCTCCCCCGCCGGCCCGCCGGCGACTCCCGGACAGCCGTCGCTCAGGCACCGGTCACCGGCGCGCCTCTCCTCCATGACCCTCCTCCCCCGTGAAATGAGCAGCTGATGACCCTTCTGCGGGACCGGGATCTCACCCGGGCCTTCGACCATGCCGCGGCCGGCTACGACCGCCTCGTCTCGATGAACCCGGGCTACCACGCCGACCTGAGGCGCTCCGCACGCCGCCTGCGCCTGCCCGACCGCGGCGAGGGCCTGCGGGTGCTCGACATCGGCTGCGGTACGGGCGCGTCGACCGCGGCACTTCTGCGAGTGGCGCCGGGGGCCGAGATCACGGCCGTCGACGCCTCCGCGGGGATGCTGGAACGAGCGGCCGCGAAGTCGTGGGCCGGGCACGTGCGATGGGTGCACGCACCGGTGGAAGAGGTCGCGCGTGCGGGAGTCCAGGGGCCGTTCGACGCCGTCTTCGCCGCCTACCTCTTCCGCAATGTGGCGCGCCCGGACGCCGTACTGGACAGGGTGCACGCACTGCTGAGGCCGGGCGGACGGCTGGCGGTGCACGAGTACAGCCTCAGCGGCTCGCCGGTGCACCACGCGCTGTGGTCGGCGGTGTGCCGAGGCGTCATCGTCCCCGCGGGCACCCTCATGGGCGACCGCGATCTCTACCGCTATCTGTGGCGGAGCGTGCTCGCCTTCGACCGGGCACCGGAGTTCGTCGACCGGCTGGTCCGCGGGGGCTTCCACGAGGCGCGAGCCCTCCCGATGCCGGGCTGGCAGACCGGGATCCTTCAGACGTTCCTCGCCCGGCGGGGCGCGCCGGGCGAGCGGAGGTCCACGTCGTGAGCGCGGCGGACGTCCGTCCCGCCCGCCGTGGCAGGGACCGCAGGGCGCAGGTCCTCATGCCCGCCCGGGGCCGGGAGCGATGCGCGGGGGACGCGCCGCGCACGGCGGTGGTCGGGGGTGGCATCGCGGGCCTCGCGGCAGCGACGGCTCTCGCCGAGCGCGGGGTGAGGGTGACGCTCTTCGAGCGGGAGGCCGTTCTGGGCGGACGGCTCGCCGGCTGGCCGGTGGAACTGGCCGACGGGTCCACGGCGACGATGAGCCGCGGCTTCCATGCGTTCTTCCGCCAGTACTACAACCTGCGTGGGCTGTTGCGCCGTGCGGACCCCGGTCTCTCGGTACTCACCCCTCTGCCGGACTATCCGCTGCGTCACCGCAGCGGAACCACCGACAGCTTCGCCCGCGTGCCGCGCACACCGCCGTGGAGCGCTCTGGGATTCGTCGCCCTGAGCCCGACCTTCGGCTGGCGGGACCTGGCAGGAATGGACCCGGTCGCGGCCCTGCCCCTGCTGGATGTGCGGGTTCCGGAGGTCTATGAGCGCTACGACGACGTCAGCGCGTCGGACTTCCTCGGCTCCATCCGTTTCCCCGAGGCCGCGCGCCATCTGGCGTTCGAGGTCTTCTCACGGAGCTTCTTCGCCGATCCCCGGGAACTCTCCGCGGCGGAGCTGCTGGTGATGTTCCACATCTACTTCCTCGGATCCGCGGAGGGGCTGCTCTTCGACGTCCCCCGGGAGCCGTTCCCGCAGGCGCTGTGGAACCCTCTGGAGCGCTATCTGCGGGGTCTCGGGGTCGAGGTGCGGACGGGCACGGCCGTGACGTCGCTGCGACCGGACACCGATGACACCTTCCTCCTCGACACCGACGGGCCCGTCGAACGGTACGACGCCGTCGTCCTCGCGCTGGACGTCCGCGGTCTGCGGACAGTCGTCTCCGACTCGCCGCACCTGGGCGACGCCGTCTGGCGCGAGAACGTCGAACGGCTGCGCTGCGCCCCGCCGTTCGTGGTCTCGCGCCTCTGGCTCGACCGGCCCGTCGCCGCGGACCGTGCGGGGTTCCTGGGCACCAGTGGCTTCGGCGGGCTCGACAACGTGAGTGTGCTCGACCGCTGGGAGGGCGAAGCCGCCCGCTGGGCCGGGCGCACCGGCGGCAGTGTGGTCGAGTTGCACGGATACGCCGTCGACGAGGGGACGGGCCGGCAGCGGATGCAGGAGCGGTTGCTCCGTCAGCTGCACGAGGTCTACCCCGAGACGCGCGAGGCCGAGGTGATCGACGCGCGCCACGAGTGGCGCGCGGACTGCCCGATGTTCCCGGTGGGTGGCCATCTCACACGTCCGCCCGTGAGTACGCCCCATCCCTCCCTGGTGCTGGCCGGTGACATCGTGCGTACGGATCTGCCGGTGGCGCTGATGGAACGGGCCGCCACCACCGGCTTTCTCGCGGCCAACGCCCTGCTGCGGCGGTGGGGCGTCCGGGGGCATCCGCTGTGGACGGTGCCGCGCGAGGGCCGGTCCCGGACCTTGCGCACACTGGCGTCCCTGAGCCGTTCCTGAGCCGTTCGCGTTCGGGTGGGTGGGCCGACGCAGGCTCGGTCGTCTGCTCCGACCGTTCTCCTGGCCGCCGCGAACCGGCGGCGGCCAGGAGCCGGCGGGGCCCGCAGCGCGCGGTGCCTCGCGGAGTCAGCCCGGAAAGCGGCCGGAGCTGCGCAACTGCCGGCGTCGCTCCGCGTACGCGAGATCGTCACGCCACAACCGCCCGGCGGCCCAGCGCATCAGCGGCCGCAGTACCGGAGCGACAGCCCGTGCGCCGACGAATCCGGGACGGTCCGAAGTGGCGACGACGGCCTCGACCACGGCCGTCCGGGGCACACCCCGGTCGTCGGTCCCCAGCGGGGTGGCATGCGTCTCGACGACCGAGCCGATCCCCTCGCCGTCGGTGATGTGCATGACCACGGTCCGGGGCTCGGGCGCGGTGAACGCGGCCCGTACCGGCACCACCAGGCGTCCGGCCACCTTGAAGGAGACGTCGACGACGAAGGCGTCCTCGGTGTCCGCTCCGTCGTCCCCCACCGGCCCCTCCGGAACGCTCACCACCGTCAGATCGACGAACGAGTACGGGTGGAACCACGAGCCGTGCCAGGGATCGAGCCTGTTGGCGACGATGTCCTCGGGCTCGCAGCGCCCCACCGCGGTGAACACCGCGTCCAGCGCGCCCCGTTCCGGCCGCCGCGGTACGACGGGCCGGTCGAGGGGTGCCTCCCCGCCGAGCGCGTCGAGGCGGACCCAGGCGAGCACTCCGTCGTCGTACGCCGGAAACGGCTCCCAGCCGGCGAACGGGCCGCCGTCCAGGGACAGACCGTGCCAGTGGCAGACCACCGTGCCGCAGACGACCCGGCTGTCGCGCAGCGGAGCCCCGAGGTGCGGGCAGGCACCCGGGCCCGCCCTGAGTTCGCCGGTCCCGGTGCGCCACGCGACGACCTCCACGCCGCCCACGGTCCGTCCGAACGGCCGGGGGCCGGAGCCGATGTCGCGCGAGGCGCCGATCACGTACCAGTTGCCGGAGGGCCGCGCCGCGGCGCGTTTGAGCGCGCCCGCGATGAGCGCGGGGCGAGCCGCCTGCCAGGTCGGCCGCTGCTTCTCCCACGAGAGGCGGGGCCGCATCCGCAGCGGAAGGGACCGGCGCCGCCGGCCGGTGCGGTCCTTCATCGGGGACGCTCCTCCCGTCCGGCGTCCGTGCCGGGGCCCGACACCGTGACGGGGGCACCGGCTCGGGGCCGGACACTCGCGGGTGTCCGGGTGACGCGGGAGCGCGCCCGGGCACCGACGATCCCGGCCAGGGCGGTCAGTGCCACGGCCGCCCGGCGCCGGCGGGGCACCGCGGAGCGCCGGTGCAGCACGCGGTAGTCGTCCTCGGCGATCGCGTCGAGGATGCCGCCGTACAGCGTGAACGCGGTGCGCATGCAGGGGCGTACCCGCGGGTCCAGCATGTCGAGTCCCGGTTCCGCTTCCCGGTAGACGCCGCGGGTGAGCTCCGCCGCCTGCTCGAACGCCGCCCTGATCCGCGGATCACCGGCCCCCGAGTCGCGGCTCCACTGGAGGAGTTCACGGTCCACGCCGTGCGCGGCGAGCAGATCCTCCGGGAGATACACCCGCCCGCGGTCCAGGTCCTCCCCCACGTCCCGCAGGAAGTTGGTGAGCTGGAAGGCCACGCCGAGGGCGGCCGCGTGCGGGGCGGCCTCCTCGCGCGGTACGACGGTCCCGAGGACGGGCAGCATCTGGAGGCCGATCACGGCCGCCGACCCGTGCATATAGGCGCGGAGGTCGGCGTAGGTGGGGTAGCGGGTGACATGGAGGTCACTGCGCATGGACGCCATGAAGTCGTGGAAGAGCACGGGATCAATGGCGTAACGGCGAGCGGTGTCCGCCACCGCCTGCACCACCGGCTCGTCGCTGCGACCGTCTCTCAGCCCTTCGTCCAACTGCCGGTCGAGGCGGGTGAGGGCGCGGTCCCGCTCCACGGGCGTGAGGTCTGCGGCGAGGTCGTCGACGATGTCGTCGGCCCAGCGGGCGAAGCCGTACAGCGCGTGCACGGCACTGCGCCGGTCCACCGGAAGGAGCCGGGTGGCCAGGAAGTAGGTCTTGCCGTGCTGGGCGTTGAGGTGGCGGCACCGGGTGTAGGCGGAGCGCAGGCGGGCGTCGGTGATGCCTGCCGCGTCGAGTTCACGTGCGGTCATCGGCTGTGCCTTTCACCGGCTGGGCAGGGAGAGGTCGGACGTGCTCTTCGGGGCCATGCGGGAGCCTCGCCGCGGCGGGCGAGCCTGTCCGGTGATGCGGGCGGCGGCGAGCTTGCCGGAGATGAGGACGGTGGGGACGCCGACGCCCGGTGTGGTGCCGCAGCCGGCGAGTACGGCGTTGTCGATGCCGCGGACGAGGTTCCGCGGCCGGAACGGGCCGGTCTGGGCGAAGGTGTGGGCCGCGGAGAAGGGCGTGCCGGCCGCGTGCCCCTGCTCGGTCCAGTCGACCGGGGTGACCAGGCGTTCGTGTTCGACCGAGTCGCCGAATCCGTGCAGTCCGCGCCGCTCCAGCTCGGCGACCAGGCTGTCGCGGTAGCGGGGGGCGAGGTCGCGCCATTCCCGGACGCCCGGTCCCGTCCGGGTGTTGGGGCAGGGAGCGAGCACATAGTGCAGGTGCTTTCCCTCGGGAGCGAGCTGCGGATCGTGCGCCGTCGGCCGGGTGATCAGCAGGGAGGGGTCCGACATCAGACGGCCGGTGCGGGTGATCTCGTCGAAGGTGCGCTCCCACGCGCCGCCGAACGACAGCGTGTGGTGGCCCAGTTGGGGCCATGTGCGGTCGGTGCCGGCGTGCAGGATGACGGCGGAGGGCGAGTGCCGCAGGGCCACGGCCCGCTGTGGCTCACGGCCGAGCAGCCGGTAGGTGACGGGCAGGTCGGGGGTGAGGACCACGGCGTCGCAGGCGAGCTGTTCGCCGGTGGAGAGCGCGACGGTGCGGATCCGCCCCCCGGACCGGCGCAGGGCGGTCACCTCGGTCCCGTACCGGAAATCCGCCCCCGCGTCGCGTGCGCTGTCTGCCATGGCGCGCGGCAGGGCGTGCATGCCGCCTCGGGGGAAGTAGACCCCCGCCACGGTGTCCATATAGGCGATCACGGCGTACGCGGCGAGGGCGCGGGCCGGTGGCACACCCGCGTACAGGGCCTGGAAGGAGAACACCCGGCGCAGGCGCGGGTCGGAGAGGAAGCGGCCGATCTGGGCGTCCAGGCGTCCGAATCCGCGCAGCGCGCCGAGCCGGGCCAGGTCGGGGTGGAGCAGTTGCAGGGGCGAGTCGAAGTTGGTGTCGATGAAGCGGCGCATCTGAGCCCGGTAGAGGGCCTGGAGCCAGTGCCGCAGCCGCCGGTAGCCCGCCGCTTCGTCCGGTCCGGCGAAGCGGCGGACCTCCTCCTCCATCGCCTCGGCGCCGGTGTGCACGTCGAGCGCGGAGCCGTCGGCGAACTGCGCCCGGTAGGCGGGGTGCAGCTCGATCAGCTCGACCCGCCGGGCGAGCGAGTCCCCCACGGCGGCGAAGGCCTCGTCGGCGAGGTGCGGCATGGTGAGCACGGTCGGGCCGGTGTCGATCCTGTAGCCGCCCATGTCGGCCCGTCCCGCGCGGCCACCCGGCTCGGGCGCCCGCTCCACCACGGTCACGCTGCGGCCCGCGCCGAGCAGATGCAGCGCAGCCGCCAGCCCCGCCAGGCCCGCTCCGACGACGACGACATGGTCCGTGGCCCCGGGTACGGTCTTCATGCCCGCTCTCCGGTCCGGTGGTTCGGCTGTACGCCGGCGGCTCTGCCGACGAGGCGGGTGAGTTCGTCGACGACGTGCGGCTCACTGTCCAGGGACTCGAGGTGGCGGACGCTCAGCTCCACCAGGCGGTGGATCTTCTCCTCGACCACGGCGGGGGCGCCGGTCGATTCGATGGCCTGCCGCAGCCGGTCCACCTCGTCGTCGGTGAGTGAACGCCTCTCGCCGCTGGGGTTCAGCGCGTCGGCGACGTCCGTGCCACCACCGTGGGCGGCGAGACGCACGGCCACGGCGCGGAGGTAGGTGGCCTTGCCCTCACGTAGATCGTCGCCCGAGGGCTTGCCGGTGCACGCGGGGTCACCGAACGCGCCGACCAGGTCGTCCCGGAGCTGGAAGGCGATGCCCGCGCAGCGGCCGGCGGACCGCAGCGCGTCGGTGGTGCGTTCGTCGGCCCCTGCCAGGGCGGCGCCGAGCGCCAGCGGACGCTCGACCGTGTAGAGCGCGCTCTTGAGACCCGCGATGCGTACGGCTTCGACCACCGAGGAGGACCCGGTGGCCTGGGCGTGCATGTCGAGGTACTGGCCGGCGACGAGTTCCGTGCGCATCGCCTGCCACTCCCGGTGGACGCGCGGACCCTGAGGGGACATCAGCGCGGTGGAGGTCATCAGATCGTCGGCCCACGACAGCGCCAGGTCTCCGGCGAGGATCGCGGCGGCGGTCCCGAAGGCGGCGCTCGATCCGCGCATTCCCTGTGTGGTGTGCGCCTGGGCGAAGGCGGCGTGCACGGCGGGTGCGCCACGGCGCACGGGTGACTCGTCCATGACGTCGTCATGGACGAGGGCGCACCCCTGGAGCAGTTCGATGGCGGCTCCGAGCCGCAGTGCCGCGTCCGCCTCCTCGCCGTCCGTGGCGCCTCCGGCTGCCCGCCGGCCCCACCACAGGAAGCCCGCCCGCAGCCGTTTGCCACCGCGTATGACGAACTGGGCGAGCTGTTCGGCCACATCGGCGGCGAACCGTGCGTCGACGCGGGAAGCCTCGTGCACCCGCTCGCGTACGTACCGGCCGAGGACCTGTTCGACCGCGGCGGTGACGTCCCGGTCGACGTGCGGGCCTGCTGTCGGTGGGGTGCCGGTCTGCGGGCGGCCGGTGAGGATGTCCGTGCCGTTCTGCACCACCTGCGTACCGAGCATGCACGCCGCCTCTGTTCAACGGGGAGTTGTCACTGGACATCCACTCTTCGGTCGGGAGACCGGGTTCGGATGCGGTGATCTCTGCCCGTTCGGCGGGGAAATCGTTGGGCGTTCGCCCCTTTGGCCGCGCGGAAACACGTCTGCCGGAGCCCGCGGGGGCTCCGGCAGACGCGGGCGGAAGGTCAGGTTTCCGCCCGTGCTCCCGCCGCCGTGAGCAGGGCCAGGGGGGTCGCCGCCGCCCACGCCTGGGGGGAGCACGCATGGGGGTAGGGGACGGGTCCCTCGTCCTCCTGCCGGGTGTGACCGGCGATCACTTCCGGCAGCCGGTCGCCGTGGTGGGCCGCGGCCTCGACGAGTGCGGCGGTCACGGTGGCGGCTTCGGCGTGCAGGCCGTGGCGCGCCAGACCGAGGGTGATCACGGCGTTGTCGTGGGGCCAGATGCTGCCGCGGTGGTACGACAGCGGGTGGTGCGGGTCCTGGCCCGCGGCGAGCGTACGGATGCCCCAGCCGGTGAAGAAGTCGGGCTCCAGCAGCCGACGGCCGACGGCTTGCGCGTGGACGTCGTCGAGGATGCCGGACCACAGCAGATGACCGGCGTCCGAGGCGAGCGCGTCGACTTGGCGTCCCTTCCCGTCGAGGGCGAGGGCGTAGTAGTTCTGCTCCGGCATCCAGAAGTCGGTGTGGAAGCGCTCGCGCAGGGCCTTGGCGTGGGCGTCGAGCTCATCCGCCCACGCGGGGTCGTCCCAGACGGTGCGGGCCAGCTCTGCCGATCGGCGCAGGGCGTCGTAGGCGTAGCCCTGTGCCTCGGCGACGGCGATGCTGCCCGTCGCCTGGGTGCCGTCGGTGAAGCAGATCGCTCCCTCGGAGTCCTTCCAGTTCTGGTTGAGCAGACCGTGGGTGTCGGCCTCGTAGGTGAGGTAGCCGCGCTCGTCGAGGCCGCCGTCGGCGAACATCCAGCCGATCGCGGCGCGGGCGTGGGACTCGAGTCGCCGGGCGAGGGAGGTATCCCCGGTCCGCGCGGCGTGGGCTCCGAGCAGGGTGAGGAACAAGGGGGTGCTGTCGACCGATCCGTAGTAGCGGCCGTAGGGCACCTGCCGGAAGTGGGCCAGTTCGCCGTGGCGGATCTCGTGCACGATCTTCCCGGGCTGGGCGATGCGTGCCGCGTCGTGCTCGGTCGCCTGGGTGGCCGCGAGGGCGCGCAGGGTGGCCTCCGCGAGTTCCGGCCGGTAGGGCAGCGCGAAGTGCGAGGTCAGCAGCGAGTCGCGGCCGAAGAGGGTGAGGAACCACGGCACGCCGGCGCCGGGTATCAGGAGGTCCTCGCCGTCCGGTCCGACGGCCGGGACGCGCAGCCGGGCGAGGTCGCGCAGGCCCTGCTCGCAGGCACGGACGAGGTCGTCGGAGACGTCCCGTACCGGAAGCGGGGGCTCGTGCGTGAAGTCGTCCCTCTCGCTCCGGATCAGGGCGAGGACCGAGCGGACGTCGGCCGGCCCGACGGGGCTCGGATCGGCGCCGCCCGCATGGGCGGTGACTGCGACGGTGATCTCCGCGGTGTCGTGCGGAGAGAGCCGGACGCGCCAGGCAAGGGTTCGGAGCGTGCCCCGGGATGCCGGGGTGACCGCGGGCACCGGGTCGGCGGTGACCGTGGTGTCCGCCTGCCACTCCTCGCGGTGATAGGCGAAGCGGGTGCCGTCCGCCGAGTCCGAGACGGTGATGTGCGCGCCGGCCTTGTCGTAGATCCGGCGGTCGCTGCGCAGTTCGAACTGGTCGGCGAAGTCCGCGTCGGCATCGATGGCGACGATGACGGTGATCTCGCGTGCGGTGTTGTTGGCGAGCCGCAGGTTCTCGGTCAACCGGCCGTGGAACAGGGCCTGTCGGCGGTGCAGCGTCCACGGTGACGGTTCGTCGCGGGTCGCGGCCGCGGTGAGCACGGCGGCGGCTCCCCCGTCGCCGTACGCCGGCACGAGCACGGTGGGCTCGGTGCCGTCCACCGTGAGGCGCCAGTGGCTGAGATGGCGGGCGTCGCGGACGAACAGTCCGTCGGGTGAGGTGCCGCGGGTGCCGGAGATGTCCCCGCCGCCGCTGAGCGCGGCGAACGTGCCGGCGTGGACGAGCAGCTGAGGTGCCGTCATCGTGTCCCTCCCGCGCGGTTGACGTCGGCCAGCAGGTCGAGGACGACGGCGGCGGTCCAGCTGAAGTCGGTGGTTCCCCGCGCCTGGCCGGTGTACGGGTCGACGTACTCGGCGAAGCCGGACTCCGCGCCGGCCGTGAGTACGGCCCGCCGCAGGGTGTCGGCACAGTCCGCGGTGCCGTAGTGGCGCAGCCCTCGTTCCAGCACCCAGTTGATGTTGAACCAGGCGGGACCGCGCCAGTAGCGCGAGGGATCGAAGACGTGGCCGCGCAGGTCGTAGCTGGGTGTGAGGGCGGTCGTCGAGCCCAGCCCGAAGTGCTCACCGGCTGCGGTACGCAGCAGGGTCCGGGCGATGTCGTCGGGGAGGCCGGGAACGGCGAGCGGCAGAAGGCCCGTGACGCTCTTCTCCTCGATGGCCCGCCCGGCCCGTACGTCCTGGCAGAGGAAGAGACCCGCGTCGTCGTCCCACAGCCGCTCCACCAGGGCGTCGGTGAGCCGGCGGGCCTGTGTCCGGTGGGCCTCGGCGTCGTGTCCCAGGGCCTGGGCGATGTCGGCGAGCGCGTACTCGGACAGGATCAGCAGGGCGTTGAACCCGGGGTCCTCGACGACGAAGGAGTGCTCGGTGCCGGCGTCGCGGTAGCCGTGGTCGCGGTAGTCGCCGGCCAGACGGACATAGCGTCCGTAGTCCAGGTCGGTGGGCCGGTCGGCGGCGTCGCCATGGGTGAGGTCGGCGCGGCGGAACGAGGCGGCGGGGGCGGGCTCGACGCGGGCGAGAGGTTCGTCCCAGCAAGGGCTGTTGTCCATGCCCGGCTCCCACGGGTGCAGGACGGCCGCCAGTCCCCCGCCGCCGAAGTCGCGGTGGCGGGTGAGGTAGTGGTGCCAGGCGACGAGCCGGGGGTAGAGCCGTTCGAGGAAGCCGCGCCGCCGGGAGGTCTCGGGGTCGCTCTCGTGGACGAGCGCGGCCGCGAGCGCGTGGACGGGCGGCTGGACGATGCCGGAGGTCTCGATGCCGGCCGGTGCACCCGCGGCCCTGCCCGCCGACGTGGACTGCCAGAAGTCGGGGCTCGGGAAGTAGGCGTCGAGCGGCACCGCCGGGTTGAACACGATGTGGGGAATGCGTCCGTCGGCCCACTGGCCGCCGAGCAGGGTCTCCAGTTCGCGCTGTGCGCGGCGCGGTGAGAGATGGCGCAGCCCGATGGCGATGAAGGCGGAGTCCCAGCTCCACTGGTGGGGATAGAGGGTGTGGGACGGCACGGTGGACGCGCCGGTCCAGTTGGTCAGCAGCACCCGGGCGGCCTCCCGCTCCACGCTGCGGTGGTCGCGGACGGCGCTCGGGGCGTCGGCGAGGGCGATCGTCATGCTCCCGACCTGCGCAGGAAGGCGGGAATGGAACGGACCGCGGCGGTCGGGTCGCCGGTGAGACGGCATTCGGCGGCGAGGTACCCGCCGTATCCGATGGTGCGCAGCGCGGAGAGCCAGGCCGGCCAGTCGAGGTGTCCTGCGCCGGGCTGGAACCGGTTGGAGTCGCTGACCTGGGCGTGCCCGATGTACGGCGCGGCCGCGAGGATCGCGGCGGCGGGGTCGGCCTCCTCGATGTTCATGTGGTAGCTGTCGATGCCGATCCTCACCGCGTCCAGGCCGACGGTGCGGATCAGTTCCACGGCCTGGTCGAGGCGGTTGACCATGTGGTCCTCGTACCGGTTGAGAGGTTCGAGGTAGAGGGTCACGCCTACGCGCCGGGCGTGCTCGCCCAGTTCGGTGAGCCCCTCGAGCAGGACGGTGCGTTCCTCCTCCTCGCCGCGGGGCGGTTCGAAGGGAGGCAGCCGGCGGGAGAACATGCCGTACGAGGCGGGCGTCTGGGCCCCCGTGCCGCCCAGTTCGCCGATGACGGACAGCTGGGACTTCATCTGGTCGATGGCGTCGCGGCGCAGGTCCGCGTCGAACGCCCCGAAGAAGTGCAGCATGTCGACGCACACCGTGGGCATGACGACGCCGTCCTTGAGGGCGGCGCGCAGTTCGGGGAGCCGGCCCTCGAAGTGACGGTCCCCCTTGCCGCGCAGCTCGATCGCGTCGTAGCCCGCGGCCTGGGCGAAGTCCCACTTCTCCTGGAGGGTGTCGCCGGGCAGCAGTTGTTCCTGGCAAGCGGTCTTGAGCATGGGTGGATGGCCTTTCAGAATGCCAGGACGACCTGGAGCGCTTCGGCGGGTCGCTCGTCGAGCAGGTGGTAGGCGTCGGCGGCTTCCTCGACGGGCACGACATGGCTGACGAGGGACCGGACGTCGACCTGGCCGGAAGCGACCAGGGCGAGGAAGGTCTGCTGCAGGCGCTCCACGCTCCAGCGGGCGGACAACTGCGGTGGGACGCCGCCGATCTGGGAGCAGATCAGCTGGACTCGGTTGTGGTGGAACTCGTCGCCGAGCCTCAGTCCCAGGCCGTCTCCCTGGTAGAAGCCGGAGGCGACGACCCGGCCGTCGACGGCGACGGACCGCAGGGCTTCGTGGAGGGCCGGGTAGACGCCGCTGATCTCGATCGCGGTGTCGGCGCCACGGCCGCCGGTGGCCTCGCGGATGCGCTCGGCGACGGCATCCGTCCGGGCGTTGAGCGTGTGGACCGCTCCGTACTCCTTTGCGGTGGCGAGCCGGCTGTCGAGGGCGTCGACCGCGGTGACCCGTGCGCCGTTCAGATGCGCGAGGCGGGTGGCGAGCAGTCCGATGACGCCCTGGCCGAAGACGGCGACGTCCTCGCCGAGGTGGATGTCGGAGGAGAGGACCGCGTTGTAGGCGATGGCGCCGACGCGGGCGAACGCGCCGGCCAGGGGGTCCAGCCCGTCGGGCAGGGTGTGGCCGCGCATGCGCTCGGCGGGGACGATGCCTTCGCTGCGGTGGCCCCAGATGCCCCAGACCAGGTCGCCCACGACGGGCATGCCGGGGGTGCCGACGAGCTCGGGCGAGACCTCGGTGACCTCGCCGACCTCGGAGTACCCCCAGCCCGCGACGGGGTATTCGATCCCGGCCGCTCCGTCGCGGAAGAGGCGCGCCTCGGGGTCCCACGTGCGGGTGAGGTAGGGGTTCGTGCCCCGGTAGGCCGTGAGTTCGGTGCCGGCCGAGATGCCGGAGTAGCGGGTGCGGACCCGTAGATGACCGGGAGGCAGCGCGGCACCGGCGTGCTCGGCGACGTCGACCTGGCGAGGGCCGGTGAACTGGACAACACGTTCCACGAGGGGCTCCGAGGGGTTGGACTCTCCACTTAGGTCGAAGATATCCCAGGGTTATGTCTTGTCAACACGCAAAAGTGATGCTGTGATGCTTTCGAACTCGACATAAGCACGGTGAGGACATCACATGCTCAAGTGGATCCGTCGGTCAAAGGCGACGGCGGCGGGCCTGGCCGCGATCGTGGGCCTCGGCGGCCTCGCCGGCTGCGCCGACCCCGGCGACGCGGCCCGGCCGGACAACAGGATCACCGTGTGGTCCCAGGAGAACCTGCCTCCGCGGATGGCGGCGACCAACAAGATCATCGATCGGTTCGAGAAGCAGACCGGGATCAAGGTCGACCTCGTCGGCGTGGACGAGGGCCAGCTGCCGCAGCTGATCATGTCGGCGGCCGCCGCCGGCAAGCTGCCCGATGTCATCGGCGCGGTCCCCATGGGCCAGGTCTGGCAGATGTACAGCAACAAACTGCTGAACACGCAGGTCAGCCGCGAGATCGTCGACAGCCTCGGCACGAAGACGTTCAACGCGAACGCCCTGCGGCTCACCTCGGAGGGCAGCACGCAGCTGGCCGTCCCCTCCGACGCCTGGCTGCAGCTCCTCGTGTACCGCAAGGACCTGCTCGCCCAGGCCGGGCTGCCGGTCCCCGACACGTACGACAAGCTGCTCCAGGCGGCCAAGGGACTCGACACGAAGGGCCGTGACGGCATCTCGGTCGCCACCGACCCCGGCGACGTCTTCACCCAGCAGAGCTTCGAGAACCTCGCCCTCGCCAACGGCTGCCGTCTCGTCGACGAGCAGGGAGAGGTGCGGCTGGACTCACCGGCCTGCAAGACCTCCTTCGATCTGTACGACAAGCTCGGCCGCACCTACGGAGCCCCCGGGACCCAGTCCGTCGACTCCACCCGGGCCAGCTACTTCTCCGGCACCTCGTCGATGATCGTCTGGTCCTCGTTCCTCCTCGACGAGCTGGCCGGGCTGCGCGACGACGCGCTGCCCAGCTGTGCCCTGTGCAAGAAGGACAAGGACTTCCTCTCGGGCAACAGCGGCATCGTCACCGCGCTCCAGGGGCCCGGCGGCGCCGAGCCCGCCCAGTTCGGCGAGGTCACCTCCTGGGCGGTCACCAGGACCGCGGAGACCGCCGCGTCCAAGAAGTTCGTCGAGTACATGATGAACAGCGGCTACGAGGACTGGATCGGCATGGCGCCCGAGGGCAAGATCCCGGTCCGCCCGGGCACCGCCGACGACCCGGAACGCTACGAGCGCGCCTGGCGCGCGAGCGAGGTCGGCGTCGACACCCGCAAGCCCATGAACGAGGCGTACTCCGCGGCGCTGCTGGACCAACTGACCCAGGGCGTCGGCAACATGAAGCGCTGGGGCATCACCGAGGGCCAGGGCGCCCTGGTCGGCGCCACCAACGGCGAACTGCCCGTTCCCAAGGCGATCGGCGCCATGACGAGCGGCCAGATCTCGCCGGGCGAGGCCGCCCGCGAGGCGGACGAGGAAGTCTCCGCCCTGCAGAAGTCCCTCCAGTAACCGCGGCCCCCGCCGCCCCGTCGAGGATTGCCATGACCACTGCACCACCCGGCGCACCGAAGCGCCGCCATCTGACCTCCGGACAACGCCAGAACCGGGCCGGACTGGCCTTCGTCACCCCGACCTTCCTGGTCGTCCTGGTCGTCGTCATCATCCCGATCCTGTGGACCGTCCTGCTGGCCTTCCAGAACGCCAGGCTCGTCGACATCCAGAACATGAGCCTGTTCGGCAACTGGACCCTGGACAACTTCAGCAAGATCTTCGGCTCCGCCGGATTCTGGACCAGCCTCAGCACCACCCTGATCTACACCGTGGGAGCCACCGCCGGATCCGTGCTGCTCGGCCTCGTCGCCGCGCTGGCCCTGCGCAAGCCCTTCCGCGGCCGAGGTGTGCTGCGCGGCTCGATGCTGCTGCCGTACGTCGCACCCGTCGTCGCCGTCGCCTTCGCCTGGGAGGTGGCGCTCAGCCCCCAGTACGGCATCGTCAACGAGTGGGGCTCGAAGCTTCTCGGCTGGGACGACCCGATCGCGTTCCTGTCCACCCGCTCGTACGAGCTGAACGTCCTCGGCGCGCACTTCGACATCCCCCTCGCGCTGCTGACCGTCATCGTCTTCGAGATATGGCGCTACTTCCCCTTCGCCTTCCTGTTCCTCCTGGCCAGACTGCAAGCCGTCCCGGAGAGCCTCGAGGAAGCCGCCCGGGTGGACGGCGCCACCCCGACACAGCGGTTCCGCCACATACTTCTGCCGCAGCTGATGCCGGTCATGGCACTGCTGTGCGTCCTGCGCTTCATCATGACGTTCAACAAGTTCGACGACGTCTATCTGCTCACCGGCGGCGGCTCGGGCACCGATGTCGTGGCCGTGCGTGTCTACGACTTCCTCACCGCCCGCTACGACGTCGGCGCGGCAGCTGCTCAGGCCCTGGTCCTGGCCGGCGTGCTGGTCGTCCTGCTCGGCATCTACTTCACGTTCTTCGCCAAGAGGGTCCAGGAGGAGGGGTCATGACCCGTACCCAGTTCGAGGAGAGACTGTTCGGAGTGCTGCGGTGGGTGACCATCGCCTTCCTGGCCGTCATCACCATCGTGCCCTTCTACTACATGCTCCTGCTGTCGGTGAAGCCGATCGACGCACTGCTGCTGGATCCAGGCTCCCTGTGGGTCTCGGCGACGGACTTCACGCTCGACACCTACCGCGCGGTGCTGCGGCCGACCTCGGAGGGCGGCCAGGGATTCCTGCGCCTGCTGGGGAACTCCGCCGCGGTCTCCCTCGGAACGGTGCTGCTCACCCTCGCCGCCGCGGTGCCCGGCGCCTATGCGATCAGCCGGCTGAAGTTCTTCGGCAGCCGGCAGGTGGGCGCGATCTTCCTCGCCGTCTACCTCTTCCCGGCGACCCTGCTGGCCGTCCCGCTCTTCGTGATGTTCGCCAAGGTCGGGCTGTCCGGCAGCCTGCTGGGTCTCGCCATCGTCTACATCGCCCAGACTGTGCCCGTGTCGATCTACATGATGAAGAACTACTTCGTCACCATCCCGTACAGCATCGAGGAGGCGGCGGCGCTCGACGGCTGCACCCGCTTCCAGGCACTGCGCAAGGTGATCCTTCCGCTGGCACTGCCGTCGCTGATGGCGACCGGGTTGTATGTCTTCATGATCGCGTGGAACGAGTTCCTCTTCGCGCTCCTCTTCCTGGCGGCGGACCCCGACGCCTGGACGGTTTCCCTCGGCCTGCAGCAGCTCGCCAACGGAATCGAGGTCCCGAAGACCGTCCTCATGGCAGGCTCCGTCGTGTTGACCATTCCCGTGGTGCTCTTGTTCTTCGCCGCGGAACGTTTGCTGACCGAGGGTCTGACCAGCGGCGCGGACAAGAGCTAGGAGTCGAGAACCATGCCGGCGAACCAGGCGAGTGCGGGCCATCTGCTGCAACTGATCCGCAGCGGACAGGCCACCACACGGGGCGAGCTCCAACTCGCCACGGGACTCTCCCGCTCCACCGTGGGCCACCGCCTCGACCAGCTCTTCGACGCGGGCTGGCTGTCCCACACCACAGGGACCTCGACCGGCGGACGCCCCTCGGTGCGCCTGGAGTTCGACTCCACGCACGCCGTGGTGCTCGCCGTCGACCTGGAGACCCGGCACGGGCGAGCCGCCGTCATCGACCTCTCGGGACGCATCCTGGCCGAGCACACGGCCAACCTGCTCATCGCCGACGGCCCCGATCCGGTCCTGGACACCGTCGCCTCCTGGTTCCCGGACCTGCTCGCCAGGGCGGGTGTCGACGCCGCCGCGGTGTGCGGGATCGGGCTGTCGGTACCCGGTCCCGTCGACTGGGACACCGGGCGGGTCGTACAGCCCCCGATCATGCCGGGATGGGACGAGTACCCGATCCGGGCACGGATGCAGGAGGCGTACGCCCGGCAGGTGAACCCGGCGGCGGCCCCCATCCCGGTCCTCGTCGACAACGACGCCAACCTCATGGCGTACGCCGAGCAGCGCCACCACTACCCGGACTGCTCGGCGTTCGTCCTCGTCAAGGTCTCCACCGGTATCGGTGCCGGGGTCGTCGTCGGCGGTGAGCCCTACCGGGGCATCGACGGCGGCGCGGGCGACATCGGCCACATCCGGCTGCACGACCGCTCCGACGCGCTGTGCATGTGCGGCTCCTACGGCTGCCTCGCCGCCGTGGCCAGCGGCCGGGCCATCGCCGGGCAGCTGGCCGCGGCGGGTGTCCCCACGTCCTCCGGCTCCGACGTGCGCACCCATCTCGCCGCCGGGCAGCCCGATGCCGTACGGCTGGCGCGTGAGGCGGGGCAACGCGTCGGTGAGGTACTGGTGACGGTCGTGACGCTCCTCAACCCGGGCGTCCTCGTGCTCGCCGGCGACCTGGCCAGCACCCCCTTCCTCACCGGCGTCAGGGAACTCCTCTACCAGCGGGCCATGCCCCGCACCACCGCCCACCTCAACGTGGTCACCTCGCGGCTCGGCGAATACGCGGCCCTCAGCGGAGCCGCCGCGATGGTGGTGGAGCACCTCTACGCCCCCGAACTGGCCGACGCGCGCCTCCAGGCAACGGCCGGCTCGTCCTCCTGACCACCTTCCCCCACGCTTTTCGCGCTGTCCTCCCAGGAGCACCCGTGCACCACCCCTCACCTTCGGACGACTCCCACCCGGCTCCCGTACGGGTCGGACTGGTCGGCGCCGGTCCCTGGGCACGGGCGATGCACGCCCGAATGCTCGCCGCCGGCCCCGAGACGACACTGACAGCCGTCTGGGCACGGCGCCCGGAGGCGGCCCGGGAGACGGCCGCTCCCTTCGGCGCCAGGGTCGCCGCGTCCTTCGACGAACTGCTGGAGCAGTGCGAGGCGGTCGCGTTCGCCGTCCCTCCGGCGGTACAGGCGGAACTCGCCGTACGGGCCGCGAAGGCGGGCCGGCCGATGCTGCTGGAGAAGCCGCTCGGGCCCGACCTCGCATCCGCCCGCAGGGTCGCCGACGCCGTCGCCGAGCACGAGGTCGTGACCCAGCTCGTCCTGACCAAGCGCTACCACCCCCGCACCCGGGACTTCCTCGCCCGCGCGGCCGGACTGGCGGTGAGCGGAGCCCGGTCCTGCTACCTCCACGGGGCGTTCCTCGGTGGGGACTTCGCCACCTCCTGGCGCCTCGAACACGGCGCCCTGCTGGACCTCGGTCCGCATCTGCTCGATCTGCTCGACGTCGCGGTCGGCCCCATCAGCTCGATCCGCAGCACCGGTGACCCCCGCCGCTGGATCGAGCTGACCTGCGAGCACGCCGACGGAGCCGTCAGCCAGGCGTCACTGTCCGGTTCGGTGAAACTGGAACGGGCCCGGACGCGGATCGAGTTGTTCGGGCCGGGCGACGAACTCGTCTACGACACAGCGGACATGGACCACGAAGAGTGCTGGCCGGTGCTGCGCCGCGAATTCGCGGCCGCGGTCCGCTCCGGTGCCGATCACCCCCTGAACGCCGCCCGCGGCCTGCGGCTCCAGGAACTGCTGGCGATGGCCGAGGGAGCGTCGCCGCGGTAGGACGGTGAAACCGGTTGGAGGGCAGGGCTCGCTTGCGGCAGCGCGCCCTGCCTCCGCTGTGGGCACGTGGTGTCCACGGCGACCGTGACCATTCATGTACCGCCACTGAGGTGGGAGAACCGCGGTCCGCTGCCACGACCACCGCGAGTGGATTCCGGTGTGCTCCGTGCCACGTACACTCCCCTCATGGGTTGCACACACGCGATGAGGGAGTGCCTGCGAAGGGCCCCGTCCGCGATGCGCCCCTTCGCGCCGCGGATTCGTTGCCGCGCGCTCCACGGCCACGGCTAGCCATCTCCTGACCGGGCCCCGTCCGGGCACCCACTCCCGTCCACGACGCCTGCGCGGCCCGTGGGACGGGCGCCTTCCCTCGTGCTCCCCGCCCGACCGGTGACGGTCCCGCCTCCGCGGCCCGCGCCTCTCCACCGCGCACTCCCCCTGCACCACTCCCGCGGCCGTTCCGTGGGTCCGCCGCCCCCTACGCCAGCGGAACCACACCCTCAATACGCACCACCCCGACGTACCCGCGGAAATAGAGAGGAAAA
>NZ_JBHXSL010000020.1:0-4518 GCF_042714725.1 Streptomyces sp. NPDC058685 | reverse complement strand
GCCGGGGGGGTTTGTGGGGCCCGCCCCCCCGGCCCCCCCCCCCCCCACCACCGGACTGTCCGCACCTCCGAGAGGATCCCTGTGAAGTTGAGCGAACTGCTGGCCGGGCACGAGCACGAGGTCCTCGCGGGCGATCCCGACACGGTGATCACGGCCGGGACGTGCTTCGACGCCGACCGTGTGTCTCCCGGGTCACTGTTCATCGCGGTTCCCGGTCATCGCGAGGGCGGTCCCGAGGCCGTCGTCCCGGCCCTGGCGCGCGGCGCCGTCGCCGTCCTCGTCGAGGACTCCGCTCCCGGCGTCCCGCCGGCGGTGCAGACGGGCGCCGTCGTGTGCGTGGTGCGGGTCCCGGACGCGCGGACGGCCGCCGCTGTCGTCACCTCCCGCTTCTACGGCGAGCCCGGACGGCAGATGGACATGATCGCCGTGACCGGCACCAACGGGAAGACGTCGGTGTCGTACATGGTCGAGTCCGTGCTGCGGATCTCCGAAGAGGCCCGGGTGGGTGTCATCGGGACCGCCGGCAGCCGGATCGGTGACGAGCTGATCCCCATGCCGAGGTCCGTCCTCACCACACCGGAGTCCCCCGACTTCCAGTACCTGCTGGGCCATATGCGCGACCGCGCGGTGAGTACCGTCGTCCTGGAGGCCACCTCCATGGGCCTGCTGAACCACCGCGTCGACAACGCCTTCATCGACGTCGGCATCTTCACCAACCTCACCCAGGACCATCTGGACGACCACGGCACGATGGAGAACTACCGGGACGCCAAACTGCGCCTGTTCCAGGGGCTGTGCCGGCGGGCCGTGGTGAACGCGGGCGACCCGGTGGGAGCGGGCATCAGCGCGATGATGCCGGGGGCGGTGACCACCTACGCCATCGACGGCGAGGCCGACTACCGGGCGAGCGATCTCAGCATGGACGCGTTCGGCACACGTTTCACCCTGCATCACGCCGGGCGCAGCCATCCGGCGGCCGTGCCCGTACCGGGACGGTTCTCCGTGTCGAACGCTCTGGCCACCGTCGCGGCCTGCCATCTGCTCGGACACGACCTGCCAGGGCTCATCGCCGCGCTCGGCCTGATGCCACCGGTCCCCGGCCGCTTCGAGCGGTACCAGACCCCGTCGGGCACCGCCGTGATCGTGGACTACGCCCACTCGCCCGACTCGCTGGAGAAAGTCCTCACCGCCATCCGGGAGTTCGCCGAGGGAGACGTCATCACCGTCTTCGGCTGTGGCGGCGACAGGGACACCACCAAGCGCGCGCAGATGGGCGAGATCGCCGGGGAACTCTCCGATCTGGTCGTCCTCACCTCCGACAACCCGCGCAACGAGGACCCCGAGGCCATCCTGGACCAGATCACTCCCGGCCTGCTGGCCGCGGACAGCCGCTTCAAACGATGCGCGGACCGCCGTCAGGCCATCGACATCGCCCTCGCCGCCGCCGGACCGCACGACATCGTTCTCGTCGCGGGCAAGGGCAGTGAGCCGTACCAGATCGTCGGCGAACAGTTGGTGCCGTTCAGCGACATGGCAACGGTGCGTGAACTGGCCGCCGCACAGAACACCGACGTCCGGTGATCGTGCGGGCGGGTCACACTCCGTAGGGTGGCGGGATGTCCCTATGGCTGACCCTCACACGGCACGACGCGGCGCAGATCGAAGAGCTCCTGGAGCACCCGGAGGGCCCGTCGGCCGGACGGGAGCGGCTGCGGCTCGCCTGGAACGACGTCGTGTTCGAGGACGACGAGGACGGGACCGCCTACCCGAGGGTGATCGAGGAGACCAGCGAGGTCCGCCGCAACTGGGACGCCCTCCATGTGCTGCTGACCGGCGCCGAGAGCTTCGACGAGGACGGCGAGCTGCTCACCACCGCACCGGCGCCCGCCCGTGACGTGGTGATGGGCGGACTCGTCCTCGCCGAGCGGGGCGGCAACCAAGGGCGGCTCTACAACCCCTTGTTGCTCATGCCGGACCGGGTGAGTGCCGTCCACTCCTTCCTTCAGGGCCTCGATGTCGCGGAGCTGATCGCCTGTCGTGGCGACCTCCTGGAGAAGGCCACCTTCTATTCGTTCAGCACGGACATCCGGCAGCCCGACGGCACCCTTCGGACGGAGAGCGTCGTCGAAGACGGTTCCCTGGCCGCCGGTGTGGACATCGTGCGTGGTTTCTACGCTCGAGCCGCGGCCGCGGGAAACGCCGTCATCAAGGAGGTCTCCTGACCCACGGGTGGGGGTGTGTCCGTCGGCGGACCGGGCCGACGGATGCCCGAGGGGTGTCGCGCGGTCGGTGTCAGGCGTCCGGCGTGCTCGCCGCATCCGCCGGCTCGTCCGTCGCGGCCTTCTTGTCGACTGCCGTGTAGTACACGGAGTTCTGCTGCTTGGAGCGCTCGCTCTGGTTCTTGGCGACGGACGCTTCGAGGGCGTTGCGCACCAACTGCACGGTCAGCGAGCGGTCGGGGTGGGCGCGGGCCAGCTCCTGGGTGACCTCGGCCGCGGACCAGGGCTCCTGGCGCCGCCCGAGGATGCCGACGGCGAGCTCCCGCAGGGGCGTGGTGGTGGTCTTGGCCGCCGTGGTGGCGCTCTTGGGCGCCGTGGTGGTCTTGGCCGCCGTGGTGGTCGCCGCCGGCTTCTTGGCGGCCTTGCTCTTGCCCCTGGTGGTGGTCGCGGCGGCGGTGGTTGCGGATCCGCTCGCGCGTCGCGCCTTCGGGACCGTCGCGCCCTTGGTGGCCGCGGCGCTCTTCGCCGGCTTGGCGTCCTTGGGCGCCCTGGTGCTCTTCGCCGGTGTGCCACCGAGAGCGGCCTGCATGCTCACCAGCAGCTCGTGGTCCTTCTGCAACGTCTCCAGCCGTGCCTGCAACGCGGCGGCCTCGGACGCGATGCGCTCCTGCTCGGAGGCGTTGTTCTCCAGGTCGGCGGCAACCTGCTGGGCGTAGTGGGACTGAAGGTGGTTGGGGTTGTGCTCCGGCATGACAGCTCACTTTCCTCGCATACCAGTTGTGGTGCCGGATGCTACCTACAAACAACGCTCCACTGAACGTCCGGGCAGGTATCGACGGTGCTCACACTCACAACGAGACATGCTGTTCGAAGACTTCGGGCAGTTTCGACCCGTCTCGATCACTCTGCCGCGCTCATTGCAACGGCGTCAGGGTTTCGGCGGCGCCGCACTTCGCGCACGCTCTGGTGCCCGGGCGCCGGAGCACCAACAGGGTCTGGTCGAGATCGAGTACATCGCCGTCGTCCGCGTCCTCGCAGTCGTGGACGTGCACCACGTTCCAGCCGGGGCGGCCGCGCTCCCGCGGCAACCGCTCGATGCGCCAGGCCCGTCGCGACTCACCGGCTTCCACGGCGGGGGTTGCCGCGGGGATGAGCACCCCGTCCGGTTCGGGTGCGGATACGGGTGCGGGTGGGGGCGCGAGTGGGGGTACGGGTGCCGCGCCGGCGGGCGGCACCGCAGCGGCGGTTGCGGGTGCGGGCACCGGTTCCGCCTGTTGGGTGGGGATGTCCTCGTAGGGGACACCCTCCATCGGCCGGACGTATTCGGCAGGCACCCACAGCACCAACTCGGCCGGCTCCACCCACTCCTCGGCCGTCGTCTGCCACATGGGCACACCGACCTGATACATCCATCCGCGTGAGGTCTGGAGCCGGGAGTGCACCAGACCGCGGACCTCCTGTCCGTCCGGGAGAACCACCACGATCGGCGGCAGCGGGTCAGCGTTCATTCCCCCACCGTACGTCGGCACCCATGATGTGCTGCCGTCGCGGTGACCTTCGGTTTCTGACGGACTGCCGACGTCGGTCGGCGAAACCCACGTTGGTGACGTACTCGTACTGGCCCCACTGGGACCCGAGATCGACGATCTGGTCGGCCCGGGTCTCGTCGACCGTTGGTCGTCCTCGACGGCCCACGCCGCGACGATCCGGTCCCAGTGACGGATGGTGCGGGTGCGGTACGCGGTGTCGACGCGCTCCAGGTTCCTCGCGGTGGGACTGCGTCTGCCGTCCAGCCATGCCGTGAGCGTGCGGTCGGTGACGGTGCGGCCCGACGGCCCGGGCGGCCTGCCCGCGGTCACCGGTTCGAGGGACAACTGGCCCACTGGGCCCTTGGACGCCGCCGCGGAGGGAACACGGGTGGAGACGGACCGACCTCCACTCCGAGGAGACCGCACGATGAGTACCGAACTGACGGTCACTCTGATCGTCGCAGCGACTGCGGTTCTGGCGATGCTGGTGGTGACCGTGGTGCTGGCAGTCAGGGTGGTGAAGGCGCGCGCCGTGCTGCGTGAGGCAGGGGTGCCGCTGAAGAACAAGGCACTCTTCTGGGGCTCGCTCCTCTACGCCGTCAGCCCGGTCGACCTGCTTCCCGACCCCGTCTATCTCGACGACATCGGAGTGCTCCTGCTGGCACTGCGGGCTCTGCACTCCGCGGCCTCCGCGGCGCGGGGGCCGCTGCAGGGGTCCGTCCGACGCCGGCGGTCGCTCGAGCAGCACCCCGAGCAACCCCTCGAGAAAC
>NZ_JBHXSL010000019.1:111574-127686 GCF_042714725.1 Streptomyces sp. NPDC058685 | reverse complement strand
CAAGAACCCCGCCCAGGTCCAGAGCCGCGTCACCAAGTACCAGCAATTCACCCAGATCCTCGGCGTCGCCCCCGGCGGCAACCTGTACTGCTGAGATCCCCGGTTCCGAAGAACACGGCGCGGCCCGGGAGTCCCGGGCCCGCGTCTTCATACCTCACGCTCCGTCAGATATTGGATCGGCAAGCCCTCTTGTCGCCTTGGCATGACACCGTCATTCTTGTCGCCGGGCCGGGTTCTACCCGCATAGACAACCGGCCGTACCTCGCACGTCCCTGCACAGGCTCACCCCCCCACCTCACAGGAGACTCGCGTGACCAAGCACCGGTACCGGTACAGAACGACCGTCGTGTGTGCCGCCCTCTCCGCTCTCAGCCTCCTCGCCGTCCCGGCCACCTCGGCCGCGGCAACCGCCCCGGCCTCCTCCGCGGAGCGCACGGCGCCCGCCTCCGCACACCCGGCGGACGGCATACGCGCCAAGGCCGTCGCGGGCATCGAGGACCGTACGGCCCGAACCCTCGCCGCGTCCCTCGGCCGGCCGGCCTGGCGCACCGAGGTACGCCACGCCGCCCTCGCCTCGCCCGCGGTGACGCTGGGATCCCTCGCCAACAGGCCCGGATCACCTGCCGCCGATGGCCTGAGATCCGCCATTGCCGATGCCGACCGCGACCTCGCCCGGGCCAAGGGCCTCCGCGCCGGTACGGGCTCGCTCCTGCAACTGCGCCTCGGTGACAGCTCCATGCGCCGGGCACTCGGGGCAGGAGCCGAGCCCCTGGTGGCAGCCGCACCCTCCGACGACGACACCACCGCCGTCACCGCCTACGACAGCCGGGGCCGCACCCATCTGCTCGATATGCGGAAGGTCCCCGACCGCCCCGTCTATGTGATCGACCTCGACGGTGACAAGGCCGTCGCCGCAGGCATGGCCGTCCTGCGCGAGCAGTTCGCGGCCCACGGCCTCACCGGCCCTGCGGCGGCTCCGGCGGCCGCCTCCGCGAATGGATTCTGGACCAGCCGCATCTCCTCGGTCCGGCTGTCCGACGACGAGGAACCGTGGGTCAAGGGTGACGCCGAGATCTACTCCCTGGTGACCGGATTCGGCCTCGACGGCAAGGTACGCGTCGACCCGGTCGACATGCCGTACCTCGACGAGGACGGGAAGACCTACAGCCCCAACCAGATCCTGGTCAACTGGTCGTCCTACAAGTACAACCTGGCCGACGTCGTGATGATGGAGGAGGACGGCAGCACCAACTACCGGGCGCTTGCCACCGCCATCGCCGGTGTCCTGCTCACCATCGCCGACCTGGGCGCGTACATTCCGCTGGTCAATGCCGTCCTGGACGCCATGCCCGACGACTGGTGGACCGACGATCCGGACTACGTGGACTCCTGGTACACACTCGCCCAGTCGCTGTCCGGCTCGTCCGGCGGCGCTCGGGGCAACGGCTCGATGACACTGGAGCCCTACTGGGTCTCTGGCTTCTGACGCCTCTCAGGACGCTCCGGTCCGCCCGCCGGTCGGCGCGGCGGACCGGAGCTTTCCTCCGCCGGCGGCCACGCCCCGGCATCAGGTGCTCGTCGTACCGCCCGGACTCCGGGGCCCCGGCTGCGCGCCGATGCGTGCGGTCGCCCAGTCGAGGCGGAGGATGGCCAGGTCGTCCGTGTGGCGCCCGGCGTTGAGCTCGCTGACAGCGGCGATCAGCCGGTCGAGATGACTGTCCGGGTCGTCCGAGGACAGACGGTTGATGAGCGCCAGGAGGCCGTCCGGACCGAGTCGGTCGCCGCCGTCGCCCGCGTGCCCTTCGAACAGGCCGTCGGTGTAGAGAGTCAGCGCTCCCACCCGGGGAAGCCGCAGGACCGTCGGGGGCCAGTGTTCGACTCCGGGTGCTATGCCCAGGCCGATCCCGTGCTGGGCCACGATCTCCACGGTCGCGCCGGAATCCGTGAGCAGCGGTTCGTGGTGGCCCGCGAGGTGGATCGTGGCCGTGCTCGCCGACAGGTCGAGGGTGACCAGCGAGCAGGTCGCGAACATGTCGGTCTGGGCGCGTTCCGCCACCAGCATGCGTTCGAGCAGACGCAGCAGTTCATGGCCCCGGTGGCCGCCCAGGAGCAGTGCGCGCCAGGTGATGCGCAGGCAGACCCCCAGAGCGGCCGCGTCGGGACCGTGACCGCTGACATCGCCGATGACGGCGTGCACGAGTCCGTCGTCGGTCTCGACGACATCGAGGAAGTCGCCGCCCAGCAGGGCACGTTCACGGCCCGGCAGATAGCGGCTGGTCGCCGTGACGACGGGGGTCCCGGCGATGCCGAGCATGGGCTGCGGGAGCAGGCCCCGCTCCAGCCGGGCGTTCTCCTGCGCGCGCAGATGTCCGGCCTGGAGGGCGGCACCGGCGCGTTCGGTCTGCTTTCGCTGCACGGCGTAGCGCACTGCTCGCTGCAACAGCTCGGGCTCGACCTTGTCCTTGACCAGATAGTCCTGGGCGCCCGCCGCCAGCGCGTCGGCGCCCGCCTGCGACTCGGCCAGACCGGTCAGGACGATGACGGCCGCCTCCGGCGCCGCCTCCTGGATCGCCGACACACCGCTCAGCCCCACCGCGTCCGGCAGATGCAGATCCAGCAGGACGCAGTCGACCGCCCGGCCCTCCAGCTCGGTCCGCGCCTCGCTCAGCGTCTTGTGCCATTGCAGGGTGTACGCGAGCTCGGTGTCGGCGAGATATTCGCGCACGAGTACCGCGTCTCCCGCGTCGTCCTCGACGAGCAGAATGCGGTACTGGGGATCGGGCGAGCCGGCGGGCATCACGGTCTCGGTTCTCCGGTGGTGTCGTCGCCCTCGACGGGTGTCTGGACAGGAAGGGTGAAGAGGATCCGCGTCCCCTTGCTGTGAGTGGTGTCGATGGCAATGGTGCCGCCGTGGAATTCCACGATCTTCTTGCACATGGCCAGGCCGATACCACTGCCGGGATAGGCGTCCTTGGTATGCAGACGCTGGAAGATGACGAAGACCTTGTCCGCGAACTCCGGGCTGATACCGATGCCGTTGTCCTCGACCGCGAATCTCCACAGATCGCCGTCGCGCTCCGCCGCGACGTGAATGCGCGGCTCGCGCTCGGGGCTACGGAATTTCACCGCGTTGGCGATCAGGTTCTGCCACAGCATGCCGAGCTGTGTGGCATCCCCCACAACCGTGGGCAACGGATCGCGGGTGATCTCCGCGCCCGACTCCTCGATGGCGACACTCAGGGCCTCCGCGGTGCGGTCGGCGATCGTCTCCAGCTCGACGACGTCCTGCTGGTTGTGGACGCGCCCGACGCGGGAGAACGCCAGGAGATCGTTGATGAGCCGCTGCATGCGGTTGGCGCCGTCGACGGCGAAGCCGATGTACTGGTCCGCCCGGTCGTCCAGCTGCCCGGCATAGCGGCGCTGCAGGAGCTGGGTGAAGCTCGACACCTTGCGCAGCGGCTCCTGAAGGTCGTGCGACGCGACGTAGGCGAACTGCTCCAGTTCGGCGTTGGAGCGCCGCAGGTCCGCCGCCTGCTCGTCCAGCAGCCGCCGTGACTCCTCGGCGGAGCCGAGCTCGTCCGACAGGCGCTGCCGCATCGCCTCCACGTCTCCGGCCAGCCGGCGAAGGTCGGCGGGCCCCGTCGCGGTGATGGCGTGATCGAACCTGCCCTCGGTGACGAGCCGTACGTCCCTGCCGAGCCGGGCCAGCGGGTCGGTGATGCCCCGCCGCAGTCCTTCGAAGACCAGCCCGGCCAGCACCAGGATCAGCAGGCCGATCGTGATGAACACCCCGTTGCGCAGTTCTGTCGCCCGGTCGAGGTCGGCGCCGGCCGCGGTCCGCGCGTCCTGAAGGTAGTCCTGCTGCCGGCTCATCGACTGCCGGAGAGCGTCGAACGTGGTCTTGCCCTCCACGGCCCGCCGGGTGGCGAGCGTCACAGCGGGACCGGGCGCCGCTGCCGCGATCGGGCGGGCGATCCGCTCCTGCCACCTCTCCACCTGCGCCAGCACCGTGTCCAGGTCTGCCTGGGCGCGTTCGTCACCACGGACCAGCGGACGCAGCCTGTCTCTGGCCGCGTTCTCGTCGGCCAGGCCCTTCGTGTACGGACCGAGGAACTGCTGATTGCCGCTCAGCCCGTAACCGCGTATGCCTGTCTCCTGGTTCAGGAGCGCCGCTTCCAGCCTCACGGAGTTGATCAGTGCGGGCGAGCGGACCTCGACCAGCTGATGGGTGAGGTCCGAGGTGTGGCTGGTCGTCCATATCCCGATGGTGCCGAGGACCGCCAGCACCGCCAGGGCCGCGCCCACACCCACCCGCAGCCACCGCCGGGTCGTCCAGGACGCCCACCCGCGACCGTCTCCGGGTCTGTCGCCGGTTTCCTCTGTCACCACGCTGTTCTGCCCTCCGCTTGGCCGCTGTCCGAGCCCCCGCGGCAGGCGCCACTTTAGCTGCTGTACGACAACTGTTGTTGTTCTCCGCTGCGCCGCCCACCTAAGGTGAGGTTGCCTGCTGCCGCAGGCGGGACCCGGTTACGGCGGACACTCGCCACCGCCCCGAGCACCACCCACCGACCGCACCGGAGCCGATGATGATGACCGCCACCGCACGCCCTTACGACGTGCTGCTGGTCGAGGACGACCTCGCCGACGCCATGCTCATCGGGGACGCTCTCTCCGAACGCGGTGCCCGCAACCTCACCCAGGTCGAGGACGGGATGGCCGCCCTGGACTATCTGCGCAATCCCGAGAACCCCAAGCCGGATCTGATCGTGCTCGATCTCAACATGCCCCGCATGAACGGCCGGGAACTCCTCGCCATCATCAAGGAGGACCAGGCCCTGCGCACGATCCCGGTCGTCGTCCTCACCACGTCGGCCGCACCCGACGACGTCACGGGCGCGTACGAGAGCCATGCCAACGCCTATGTGACGAAGCCCGTCAACCTCGACGACTTCAACCGGGCGGTGCAGAGCATCGACGCGTTCTACCTCGACACCGCGACGAAGCTCCCGCGCGAGTAGCAGGGCTCCTGGAGCGCCCTGCCCCTGCGGGGCAGGGGTCAGATCCCGTAGGGCTGTGTCGGCGCGTCCAGGTCCGCCTTGCGCAGGCGGTACACCTGGAGCCGGAGGTCGTAGTACTTCTCGGTCTCGCCGACCCATGCCATTCCCACGCGCCGGGCGGTCGCGGCACCCCTCGCGTTGTTGGGCCGTACGACCGCGAAGAGCTCGTCGATCCCCGACGCGAACGCGTGATGGGCGACTCCGTGGCCGGCCTCGGCCGCCAGTCCCTTGCCCCAGGCGTCCGGAGCCAGCTGCCAGGCGATCTCGAGGTCGACGTCGTACGGGGGCAGCGGCAACAGTGCGGCTCCCCCGACGAGTTCGCCGGTCTCCCGAAGGACGACGGCCCAGCGCCCCTGCGGCTGCTCGCGGGTCTCGGAGTCGGCGATCCAGTGATCGATCATCGCCCGCATGGTCTGTGCGTCCGCCACGCGTTCCACGGCCGGCGCCAGCCAGCGGGCCACGTCGTCGGAACCGTAGACCGACAGGGCCGGCTCGGCGTCCTCCCGCTCCCAGGGCCGCAGAATGAGCCGCGGCGTAAGAATCCGGGAGCCTTCGACAACGACGCGGTGCTCGGACTCAGACATGCCGCCACATTAGCACCGGCCCTTTTCCCGAACGGGCAGCGAGGCGCTACGGCGGGTTTGCGGGAATGCAGGTCACCGCGTCTCTTCGCAGAGGGGCCGGAGCACGACAATCGAATAGGCCCGTGCTGCGCGATAGGCACGCGTGAATCCGGCCCGCGAATGCGTCAGGAAATACCGACCGCTCCCGATTCCCGGGCCGACTGGCAAGCGGCGGGGAAATGCGTGGGCCGGGGAAGGAAGTGGTCCCAGTCCATGGCGGGGAACAGTTCGGCGGCCGTTTGGAGCAGGCGCTGCGGCTGGCTGTGCAGACCCGTGACGGTGAGGGAGCCCTTCCGGGCACGGGCGGCGTCGCGCTGCTCCTGGAGCAGACGGAGGCCGGTGACATCCATGAAGGGAGTGTTCTCCAGGTTCCAGGTCACGTCCGTCACCGTGGCCGGCAGGGTCACAGCCGCCTCGATCTCGGGCAACGACTCGAAGTCGATGTCCGTGTGGAACGTGACGGTCGCGGTGGTACCGCTGATGGTGGTGGTGGTCTTCATGTGGGGCGGCCCCCCTTGCGGGGTCGGAAGCCCACGGCGGCCGGAGATGTCGCGTACCGGTCAGCGATGGAGGGGGCCGAATGCCCGTGAAGGGGGCAACGTTCGGAGAACCCCTGTCCCCAGAACCTCTTTGCCAAAGAACCGGACACAGCCTCTTCTTCCTCCCAGCGTTGCACAGCGAGGACGGGCGGCGCCACCCCTCCCCGTCCCGTCGGCCTCACGCACGGTCATCTTCCCCCTGTTCAGGGCGGGTTGAGGGCGACGCGCGGAGGGTCAACACCGTCTCTCCCGGCGGCCGGAAGGCTTCCCGTCCGCTGTCGTAGGGTGATCGTGTCGCCGTCACCGGACAGAGAACCCGAGGTTTCCGTGCGCCAGCTCACCATCGTGACCGGAGGCAGCCGTGGCATCGGCGCCGCGATCTGCGCACGGCTCGCCGCCGACGGCCACGACGTCGTCGTCGGCTATGCCTCGGACGCCACCGCCGCCGAAACCGTCGCCACCACCGTCCGCGAGGCCGGCCGCCGCTCGCTCGCCGTGCGGGTGGACACCTCCCACGAGGGCGATGTCGACCGGCTCTTCGACGCCGCGGCCGAGCTCGGCACCGTGACCGGGCTGGTCAACAACGCCGGCGTCAGCGGGCCCAACGGACCGCTGGCCGAAGCGGACGCCGACGGCATGCGCCGCGCCCTCGAGGTCAACGTCCTCGGGTATCTGCTGTGCGCGCGCCGTGCCGTGCGCGACATGACGCGGACCGGTGGAGGCGCCGTCGTCAACGTCTCCTCGGCGGCGGCGACGCTCGGCAGCCCCGGCCAGTACGTGCACTACGCGGCCGCGAAGGCCGCCGTCGACACCATGACCATCGGTCTGTCCAAGGAGGTGGCGGCCGACGGGATCCGGGTCAACTGCGTTGCCCCGGGCGTCATCCGGACCGGCTTCCACGCGGACCCGCAGCGCCCCGACTGGATGGCGCCCTCCATCCCCATGGGCCGGGCCGGGCAGCCCGAGGAGATCGCGGGCGCCGTGTCGTGGCTGCTCTCCGCTGACGCCTCCTTCGCGACGGGGACGATCATGAGGGTCGCCGGCGGAATGTGACGGGCTCCGGGTCGCCGGCCGCGACTCCTCGACGGGGCACCCGGCCCGCCGGTCAGGGCACCCGTCGGCGGCGTCCCAGCCAGGTCTGGGCGATGATCACCACGACCAGGAACGCCCCGCTGGCCACCTGCTGGTATGCCGAGTCGAGCGAGCCGATCTGGTTGATGATGTTCTGGATCACCTTGAGCAGCAGCACACCCACCAGTGAGCCGCTGACGAAGCCCATACCGCCGGACAGCAGCGTCCCGCCGATGACGACAGCGGCGATCGCGTCCAGCTCCATGCCGATGCCGAGGATGGTCACGCCGGAGGTGAGCCAGGCCGCGTTGAGCACGCCCGCGAGGCCGGCCAGCGCCCCGGAGAGCGTATAGACGATGATCTTCGTACGGGCGACGGGCGTGCCCATCAGCGCCGCCGCGTCCTCGTTGCCGCCGACGGCGTAGACGTGCTGACCGAAGCGGCTGCGGCGCAGAGCGACCGCCCCGATCACGAAGAGCACGACCGTGATCCACACGGGCGTCCCGATGCCCAGCACCTTGCCCTGGCCGAGCTGCGCGAAGAACGCGTCCTTGTCGACGAGATAGGTCGTTCCGCCCTCGTCGGTGATGTTCAGCATCACTCCGCGGGCGGCGAGCATGGTCGCCAGCGTCACGATGAACGGCGCGAGCCGCGCCTTCGCGATGAGCAGTCCGTTGACGAGGCCGACGAGTCCGCAGACGGCGAGCGGGAGCACGATCGCGACAACGGTCCCGTACCGCGATCCCCAGGCGGCCAGCACTCCCCCGAGGACGAAGACCGAGCCGACGGACAGGTCGATGCCGCCGGTGATGATGACAAAGGTCATTCCGAGCGCCACGACGGCCAGGAAGGCGGAGGAGACCGCCATGTTCTCGAGGTTGTCGCCGGTGGCGAAGGAGTCGAAGGAGAACGAGGCCACGGTGGCGAGCACGACGAGTGCCACCAGCGCGCCGTGCTGCTGGGCCAGTGCGCTCAGCCGCTCGCCGCGGCCGCTTCCCGGCGTGTCCTCGTCCGTCGTCGTCGCGAGGGGGGCGGGCTGCTCCTTCATGACGGTCACCGCTTTCCCCTTTCCCGTGCCGCGTAGACGGCGAGGACGATCACGGCGCCCTGGGCGATCTGCGTCCAGGACGGCGGCAGATCGTGCTTGATGAGAGTCGCCGTGAGCAGCTGGATGAGCACCGCTCCGGCGACCGTGCCGGCGATCCGCACCCGGCCGCCCGACAGCGGGGTGCCGCCGACCACCACGGCGGTGATGGCGGACAGTTCCATGAGGTTGCCGAGCGAGGTCGGGTCGCTGGCCTGGAGGCGGGCGGTCGCGAGGAAGCCGGCGACCGCCGCGAGCATGCCGCAGCAGATGTACACGAGGACGAGCACCCTGCGTACGGGAAGACCCGCGAGCTGAGCCGCGGGCCGGCTGTCGCCGATCGCCAGCAGCTGCCGTCCGAAAGTGGTGCGGCGGACGGTGAACCCGACGACGAGAGCCAGTCCGACGGCGATGAGCACGACGTACGGGATGCCCGCGATGTCGCCCGACCCCAGCGAGGCCATGCCGGGATTGCGCACGTCCTTGAGCTGCGGCAGCAGGACGAGAGCGAGTCCGCGCACGCCGACCATCAGGGCCAGTGTGGCCACGATGGGCTGGACCCCGACGAACGCGATGAGCGAACCGTTGAGGAGACCGACGGCCGCGCCGCCGACCAGGACGACGAGCAGGGCGAGCCAGGGACCGTAGCCGAGATAGAGCGCCAGCAGTGAGGTCGACAGGGCCATCACGGACCCGACCGACAGATCGACCCCCTCGGTCCCGATGGCGAGGGCCATGCCGAGGGCCACGATGAGGATGGGGGAGACCTGGACGGCCTGGGTGCGGAAGTTCTCGCCGGACAGGAAGTTGTCGGTGAAGGCGATGTTGAACACCAGCAGCACGACCAGGCCGCCGTAGACGCCGTACTCCTGGAGCCGGCGCAGCAGTACGGCCCGGTCCGCCGGGACCGCCTTGCGCAGCGCGACGTCAGCCATGCGTGACCGCCTCCTCCTCGGCCGCCGCGGCGATCGCCTGCATCAGCCGGTCCTCGGTGACGTCGTCCCCGGACAGTTCGCCGACGACGGCGCCGTCCCTGAGCACCACCACTCGGTCGGAGCCCTCGATCAGCTCCTCGACGTCGGAGGAGATGAGCAGGACTCCCAGACCGTCCTCGGCGAGTTCGTCGATGAGCTTCTGGACCTCGGCCTTGGCGCCGACGTCGATGCCGCGGGTGGGTTCGTCGAGCAGCAGCACCTTGGGATGCATGGCGAGCCAGCGCGCCAGGAGCACCTTCTGCTGGTTGCCGCCGGAGAGTTCGCCGACCTTCTGGTGCGGTCCGGACGCCTTGATGCGCAGCCGATTCATGAAGGTGTCCACGACGGCGTCGATGCGTGTGTCGGAGACGAGGCCGAAGCGCGACAGGCGCGGCAGGGCCGCGAGCGCGATGTTCTCCCGGACCGACAGGCCGGGCACGATGCCTTCGGCCTTGCGGTCCTCGGGGAGCAGGCTGATGCCCGCCCGGATCGCGGCGGGTGTCGAACCGGTGCGCAGCGCGGTGCCGGCGACCGTGATCCTGCCCGAACCGAGGGGCAGCGCCCCGGCGATGGCCTTCGCCGTCTCGCTGCGGCCCGAGCCGAGGAGCCCGCCGAGACCGAGCACTTCGCCGGGGCGTATGCGCAGGGAGATGTCGTGGAGCTGGTGGCGCCGGGTGAGGCCCTCGGCGAGCAGGACGGGTTCCTGCCCGGTGTCGTGGGTGCCGGAGAACTTGGTGACACCCTCCGCGCGTACCTCGCCGAGCGGCCGGCCCAGCATCAGGGACACGAGGGTGAGACGGTCGGTCTCGGCGAGCGGCCCGGTGTGGACGACGCGGCCGTCGCGCAGGACGGTGACCGTGTCGCACACGGCGTACAGCTCCTCCAGACGGTGGCTGACGTAGACGACCGCGATGCCCTGGTCGCGCAGCCTGCGGATGACGCCGAAGAGGGTCTCGACCTCCCGTGGCTCCAGTGAGGAGGTGGGCTCGTCCATGATGACGACACGTGCGTCCACCGAGACGGCCCGGGCGAGGGCGACCATCTGCTGTGCTCCGACGCCGAGTTCGCGCAGGGGCCTGCGGACGTCGACGTGTACGCCGTACTCGCGCAGGGTCCGGTCGGCCTCGCGGTGCATGCGCCCGAAGTCGATCAGGCCGAAGCGGGTGCGGGGCTCGCGGCCGAGGCAGAGGTTGCGGGCCACACTCATCAGCGGGATGAGGTTGACCTCCTGGTAGATGGTCGAGATGCCCGCGTGCTGGGCGGCGAGTGGTGTCGCGAAGGACACCGGTTCGCCCAGGTGGAGAAGGTCGCCCTCGTCGGGGTGGTGGACGCCGGTGAGGACCTTGATCAGGGTGGACTTGCCGGCGCCGTTCTCGCCGACGAGTGCGTGCACCTCCCCCGCGCGGGCCGCGAAGGTCACGTCGTCGAGCGCCACGACGCCGGGGAAGCGCTTGGTCAGGCCCCGGACCTCCAGTACGCCCCGTGCCCCGCCGGCGGCCGGATCGACCGGGGGTCCCGGTCGGGCCCCGGCGCGGGGTTCCTTCGGTGCTGCGCCCCCGTGCACGGTTTCTCCCCGGGCTCCCTGTCCGGTCCCGTCCCCGGAGTCCTCCGCGGTCACGTTCAGTACGCCTTGCCGAGGTCGCCCTTGGCATTGCCCTGGGTGTACTCGCTGTCCTGGATCACGATGTTCTCGCCGACCTCTTCGCCCTTCGTGAAGCTGTCGAGGGTCTGGAAGGCCAGTGGGCCGAAGCGGGGGTTGGACTCGACAACACTGTGGATCCAGCCGTCGACGATGCCCTGGACGGCGTTGCGTGTTCCGTCGATGGTGACGATCTTGACGGTTCCGGCCTTCTTCCCCGCGCCCTTCAGGGCGTTCACCGCGCCGAGGCCCATTTCGTCGTTCTCGGCGTAGATCCCGGTGATGCCGGGCTTGGACTGAATGAGCTGTTCGGTGACCGACTGGCCCTTCTCGCGGGCGAATTCACCGGTCTGCTCGAAGACGACCTTCAGGTCCGGGGCCTTCTCCGCCATCCGGTCCTTGAAGCCCTTGGTGCGTTCGGTGGTGACGTTGTTGCCAGGAGCGCCGAGGAGGATGGCTATCTCCCCCTTGCCGCCCGTGGCCTCGATCATCCGGTCCGCGGCGCGCTTGCCCTGCTCGGTGAAGTCGGAGCCGATGAAGCTGATGTAGTCCTTGCAGGGCTCGGCGTTGATCTTGCGGTCGATGGTGACGATCGGGATCTTCTTGGCACTCGCCTGCTGGAGCACGGGTCCCCAGCCGTCGGAGTTCAGCGGGGCGATGACCAGCAGGTCGGCTCCCTTGGCGATCAGGTCCTGGACGTCACTGATCTGCTTGGAGAACTGCGACTGGGCGTTGGCCGTGAGGAGTTTGACGGACCGTTGCCCGGCCTCGGCCTTGATGGACGCCGTTTCCGCGATGCGGAACGGGTTGGCCTCCTTCTCGGACTGCGAGAAGCCGACGG
This sequence comes from Streptomyces sp. NPDC058685, assembly GCF_042714725.1. Lineage (NCBI taxonomy): Bacteria > Bacillati > Actinomycetota > Actinomycetes > Kitasatosporales > Streptomycetaceae > Streptomyces > Streptomyces sp. NPDC058685. Next base: position 115,858 of record NZ_JBHXSL010000019.1, on the reverse strand, counting down.
TCGCGCCCTTGAGGTCGAGCTTCTTGCCGCCGTAGGCGTCGATGCCGCACTTCTCGCCGGTGCTGTTCTCGGCGACCTTCTGGCCGCTGTCCTGTGTCGCGCCGGAAGCGGAGTCCTTGCTGTCGGCCGGGTCGTCCTCGGACTTGGCGCAGCCCGTGGACAGCGCGAGGGTCGCGGCGAGACCGACGGAGAGAAGGCTCTTGGTGATCGTGAGGCGGGCGTGCGGCTTCATGGGACTCCCCATCTCAAGGCGCCGAGGGCCGGGTGGTGGACCACATCCGGGATGGTTTTACATCGTTGGAAGGACGCTGTAAACACCCCGCGCAGCAACTGGTGTCCGACGCGACCGCACAGCAGACCGCGCAGGCCAGGGAGTTGACGACGCGTCAGGCCGGCTTGCGCCCCAGTGTGCTCTCGCGTTCCACCAGGGCGAACCCCGGCTGGAGCTCCCGCGAGGTCCGCGCCACGGCGCCGTCCTGGTCCCGGTCGAGCCGGCTCGCCAGGGACTCGACCGCGAGGCGGGCGATGGCTTGTTTGTCCGGGGCGATCGTCGTCAACGACACTGCTCCGAACCGGGATTCGGTCACATCGTCGAAGCCGACGACGGCGATGTCCTCGGGCACCCGCAGCCCGCGTTCGTACATCACCCGCATCGCCCCCACGGCGACCAGGTCGTTGTACGCGAACACCGCGTCGGGAACCACTCCCGAGTCGAGCAGATGCGCCATGGCGAGGGCGCCGTCCTCGCGGCCCCAGCCCCGGCTGTGCACCACCAGCGCCTCGTCGATCGGCACTCCCTGGGCGGCCAGCTCCGCCTGCCAGCCGAGATGGCGCAGGTGAGCCGGTTGATGGACGCGGTCCTGACGTGCGCCGAGAAAGGCGATACGACGGCGACCGAGGTCCAGCAGATGGCGCACGGCGGCTCGTGCCGCGGCGATGTTGTCGATGGCGATGTGGTCGTACGGCAGGTCGTAGCGCCGCTCGCCGAGCAGCACCATCGGGATGTCGTCCGCCCGCGCGGCGAGATCCTCCGTCTCCAGTTCGAGGGGGCTCAGGATCAGCCCGTCGATCACCCGGGACCTGAACCCCTGGCAGACGAGGATCTCCTGCTCCCGACTGCCCCCGGTGTGGTCGAGCAGCACCGTGTAGTCGTGCTCCGCAGCCGCGTCGATGACCGCTCCGGCGAGCTCGGCGAAGTACGGGTTGCCCAGCTCGGGAACGGCCAGCGCGATGATCCCGGTACGCCCTTTGCGCAGATGGCGGGCGGTGAGATTGGGGCGGTAGCCGAGTTCGTCGATGGCCTGCTGCACCCGGGTGCGCATCGCCGGTGTGACGTGCGGATAGTTGTTCACGACGTTCGAGACGGTCTTGATCGACACACCGGCCCGCTCGGCGACGTCCTTGAGGCTCACCCTCACCCGACACTCCCATCCCGCTTGTCATGCACCTGGACAGGGCGCAGGAGGCGTGCTGTCATGCCAACTGCCCTTGTTTCCAACGTTATACAAGATGGTGGGGACAACCGGCAGAGCCAGCACCCGCTTCTCCGTTTCCCGGAGGTTCCGTGCGATCACTCTCCCCTCGTCCATGGCGCAGCCTGCCCGGCTGGGCCGTCGCCCTCCTCTGCGTACTCGCCCTTCTGCTCACCACGACCGGTCCGGCCGCCGCTCAGAACGAGGCCGCGGAGCCGGTGGCCGCACACGGCCTGAAAGGCGACTACTTCGTCCAGTCCGCCCCCGGCGCCTTCGACTTCGGCACCCTGAAGACCACGGCCGTCGATCCGTCGCTGGACTTCAACGACCTCGAACCGCGACTGCGCGCCCGCACCGGCCAGGCCGACGACGCCAGCGTCCGCTGGACCGGCCGGATCACACCGGAGAAGACCGGCGCCCATGTCTTCTCGATCACCGGTGACAACGGATTCCGGCTGTGGATCGACGGCTCGCTCGTCATCGACCACTGGGTCGACGACTGGGACCGCGAGCAGAACTCGCAGCCCGTCGCGCTCGACGCCGGCCGCGCCTACGACATCAAGGTGGAGTACTTCGAGCACTTCGGCGGCTCCAACCTCCATCTGCGCTGGACGCCTCCGGGGGATGAGAAGAAGGCCGTGCCCCAGTCCGCGTTCACCCTGCCCGACGGCTTCGACTACGACGGACCGACCGCGGTGGCCGTCGAGAAGACCGGCCGCACCCTCACCCTCGACTTCGCCGAGCCTCTCGCCGCTCCCCCGGCCGGACTCGACGAGCATCTGGACATCGAGATCGGCGGCACCGAGTGGCCGCGGGGTGCGGCCCGGCTCGACGCGGCCGACCCGAAGCGGCTGATCGTGCCGCTGGACGAGCCGGTCGTCGGTGGTCACGGCGGCTCCGCCGATGTCCGCTACGACGGCCAGGGCGGCCTCACCCGCGCGGACGGCAAGGCGGTCGCGGCGTTCTGGACCAGCGGCCCGATCAACTCGACGTACCAGCTGAAAACGCCCTGGGCCTCGCAGGTGGGACCGGACAACGCTCTCCCCGAGTACCCGCGGCCGCAGTTGACCCGCAAGGACTGGCAGAACCTCAACGGCCGGTGGCAGTTCGCGGGCGCGGAGGCCGGTGAGCTGCCGCCGTTCGGGAAGCAGCTGCGCGAACGCATCCTGGTGCCGTACCCGGTGGAGTCCCAGCTCTCGGGTATCCAGAGGCACGAGGACCGCATGTGGTACCGCCGCACCTTCACCGTGCCGCAGAACTGGCAGGTCGGTGACGGCAGGCGTCTGCAGCTCAACTTCGACGCGGTCGACTGGCAGACCACCGTGTACGTCAACGGCAAGAAGCTCGCCGACCACAAGGGCGGCTACGACCGCTTCAGCGTGGATGTGACCGACGCGCTCAAGGGGCGTGGTCCACAGGAGCTGATCGTCGGCGTCTACGACCCGACCGACGCGGCGGGTGGCGAGAACCCTCCGATGGGCAAGCAGCGGCTCGACCCGAGCGGCATCTTCTACACCTCCTCCTCGGGCATCTGGCAGACGGTGTGGATGGAGCCGGTCGCCGCCGACCGCGCGACGGACGTGAAGACCACACCGGATGTGACAGGCGAGAAGGTCGCCGTCGAGGTACGCGGCACCAGGGCCGGCGTACCGGTCACCGCGGTCGCCTACGACGGCCGCCGTGAGGTGGGCAGGGCCCGGGGCACCACCGGGAAGCCGCTCACCGTCCCGGTGCCGGACCCGCACCTGTGGTCACCGGCCGATCCGCATCTGTACCGGCTCGAGGTGTCCGTCGGCAGGGACCGCGTCGGCAGCTACTTCGGTATGCGCAGCGTCGAGGTCAAGACCGTCGACGGCAAGCAGCGCACCCTGCTCAACGGCAAGCCCGTCTACTCCATGGCCACCCTCGACCAGGGCTTCTGGCCGGACGGCCTGCACACCGCGCCCACGGACCAGGCGCTCGCGTACGACCTGAAGATGCACAAGGCCATGGGCTACAACTCGGTCCGCAAGCACATCAAGGTGGAACCCGACCGCTGGTTCTACTGGGCCGACAAGCTCGGTCTGCTGGTGTGGCAGGACATGCCGTCCATGCCGAGGACGCCGCAGGGGGCCGCCCGTACCCAGTTCGAGCTGGAACTGAAGCGGATGATCGAGCAGCACGACAGCCATCCCTCGGTGATCATGTGGGTCACGTTCAACGAGGGCTGGGGCCAGTACGACCAGGCCAGGATCGCCGACTACGCCAAGTCGCTCGATCCGACCCGGCTGGTCAACAACATGAGCGGGGTCAACTGCTGCGGCGCAGTCGACGGCGGCAACGGTGACATCGCCGACGCGCACGGCTATCCCAGCGCCCTGCTGCCCGCTCCCGACGGGAAACGGGCCCTGGTCAGCGGCGAGTACGGCGGTCTCGGCCTCGCCGTGCCAGGACACTCCTTCCCGGTCCAGCACACCTATGTCGGTGTCGAGAAGGACAAGTACACCGACGTGTACATCGACCGGCTCAACGAGGTCGGGCAACTGGCCGCGTGCAAGGGCGGCAACGGCGCGGTCTACACCCAGATCACCGATGTGGAAGGCGAGTTGAACGGTCTGATCACCTACGACCGCAAGGTGGTCAAGTCCGATGTCGGCCGCCTCAAGACGGCGCACGAGGCGCTGATCAAGGGCGCCGAGAACGGCACGCTCACCTGCGCCAACCCCTGATCCGCGTGGTCCGCCCACCTCACCTGGCGAGGTGGGCGGGCCGCGCCGCCGCCAACCCAGGCACCCGCCCACCCTCCCCCCATGCCAGTCTCTTATAAACAAAT
>NZ_JBHXSL010000019.1:106283-111564 GCF_042714725.1 Streptomyces sp. NPDC058685 | reverse complement strand
TTTTTTTTAAATCACAATGTAACAGGGGCGCCCACACCGCCACCACCCCCTCCCCAACCCCCTCACCCGGGGGCCCCCCCCCCCCCCCGGGGGGGGGGGGGCGCACCGCTCGGCCGCCATCCCTGGCACCGGCCCTCCGTCCCCCGATGCTCATCTGCCCGCACGGCCGCCATCCCCCGACACCCCACCGGCAGGAGCGCTCTCATGCCCCTCGACCGACGCCACTTCCTGCGGGCCGGCGCTCTCACCGCCGGCGCCGCGCTCTGTGGACCGCACACCATCGGTGCCGCGGCCGCCCCGCGCACCGCCGGGCCCACGCCCGACGCCTTCCACAGACTTCCGCCCGGCAGCATCCGGGCACGCGGCTGGCTCGCCGAGCAGTTACGGCTCCAGCTCCACGGGCTCGCCGGCCGGCTGGACGAGCGATCCCACTTCCTCGACTTCGACACCAGCGGATGGGTGCACCCGGAGCGGGGCGGCTGGGAAGAGGTCCCGTACTGGCTGCGCGGCCATGTCCCTCTCGCGGTGGCCACCGGGGACCGGGCCGCCCTGGCCAAGGCGCGCCGATGGATCGACGCCGTCCTCGCCACCCAGCAGAGCGACGGCTTCTTCGGTCCGCGTGCCCTGCGCACCGCGCTGAACGGCGGTCCCGACTTCTGGCCCTTCCTGCCCCTGCTCATGGCCCTGCGGACGTGGGAGGAGCACACGCGCGACGCCCGCGTCGTCCCGTTCCTGACCCGCTTCCTGCGCTACATGAACACCCAGGGCCCCGGCGCCTTCAACACCAGCTGGATCTCCTACCGCTGGGGCGACGGTCTCGACATCGCGCTGTGGCTGTACCGCCGTACGAACGAGGCCTTCCTGATCGACCTCGCCGCGAAGATGCACGCCCATGGCGCGAACTGGACCGACACGATCCCGACACCGCACAACGTCAACATCGCCCAGGGGTTCCGGGAGCCGGCCCAGTACGCGCAGTTCACCGGTGACCCGGCCCTGACCCGGGCCGCCTACCGCACCTACGAGCGCGTCCTCGGTGAGTACGGCCAGTTCCCCGGCGGCGGAATCGCCGGCGACGAGAACCACCGGCCTGGCTTCGGCGATCCCCGCCAGGGGTTCGAGACCTGCGGCATCGTCGAGTTCATGGCGAGCCACGAGCTGCTCACCCGTATCACCGGTGACCCCGTGTGGGCCGACCGGTGCGAGGACCTGGCGTTCAACCTGCTGCCCGCCTCACTCGACCCGCAGGGCACCGGCGTCCACTACATCACGAGCGCCAACAGCGTCGACCTGGACAACGCGCGCAAGACGCAGGGCCAGTTCCAGAACGGCTTCGCCATGCAGTCGTTCCAGCCGGGCATCGACCAGTACCGCTGCTGCCCGCACAACTACGGCATGGGCTGGCCGTACTTCGCCGAGGAACTGTGGCTGGCCACCCCCGACAAGGGCCTGGCGGCCGCGATGTACGCACCGTGCGAGGTCCGCGCGGTGGTGGCCGACGGCACGACCGTGACGGTCGCCGAGACCACCGATTACCCCTTCGGCGAGACCGTCACCCTGACCCTGTCCGTCCCCGAGCGGGAGTCCTTCCCGCTCCGTCTGCGCATCCCCGGCTGGTGCCGCAACCCCGTCCTGCGCGTGAACGGCCGTGTGGCCGGCGCCCCGGCCGGGCCCGCGTTCGCGGAGATCCGGCGCACCTGGTCGGACGGCGATGTGGTGACACTGCGCCTCCCCCAGCGCACTGCGGTGCGGACGTGGTCCGCCGGCCATGGCGCGGTGAGCGTCAGCCACGGCCCGCTGACCTACTCCCTGCGGATCGGGGAGGAGTACGTGCGTTACGCGGGGACGGACGCCTTCCCCGAGTACGAGGTGCACGCCACCACACCCTGGAACTACGGCCTGGACACGACCGTTCCGCCGGTATTCCACCGTTCCGGGCGCCCGCTCGCGGCCAACCCCTTCACCCATGCCACCAGTCCGGTCGGCATCACGGCGCGCGCCCGCCGGATCGAGGAGTGGATCGCCGACGACGAACATGTCGTCGCGCCGCTCCAGCAGAGCCCGGCACGCTCCACCGCGCCCGTCGAGACGGTCACGCTCGTCCCGATGGGCGCCGCACGACTGCGCCTCACCTCCTTCCCGACCACGGCGGCGGACGGTCACGCGTGGACCCCCGAACCACCGTTCCGGCGCGTCCTCAACCAGCACAGCGGCAAGGTCCTCGCGGTCGACGGGATGTCCACCGAGAACAGTGCGCGGGTGGTGCAGTTCGACAACACCGGCACCGGCGACCACGCGTGGCAGCTCGTCGACCGGGGCGACGGCTGGTTCCTCGTACGCAATGGCCACAGCGGAAAGGTGCTCGGCGTGGACGGGATGTCGACGGCGGACAGTGCCACGATCGTCCAGTACGAGGACAACGGCACCGCGGACCACCTGTGGACCCTGGTGGACAACGGGGACGGGTGGTACCGCATCCGCAACCGGCACAGCGGCAAGGTGCTGGGCGTCGACCGGATGTCGACGGCCGACAGCGCGCAGGTGGTGCAGTTCGCCGACAACGGGACGGCGGACCATCTGTGGACGTTCGTCTGATCCCCCGCGGGACGTTGGCGAGGCGCTCGAACCGGCCGCCGGGTTCGAGCGCACGGCCGAGTTCGCCATGCGAACCGTGACGTCACGGGGCGTCGGACGTTGACCACGTCATGAAGAAGCGAAGCATGGCCGCTGTTGCCTCCCTTGTCACCGGTGTCGTGGCATCCCTGCTCACCCCGTCGCCCCAGGCCCACGCCGACACGCAGGAAGGCCCGTTGGGCCTCCCGGTCTCCGTCCCGATCGTCGCGGACGGTTCGCTCGACGGCGCCGAGGACCTGCTCGCGAACGAGTGACCGGCTCCCCGCGTCAGCGCGCGGAGCAAGAGGGGTGGAGCCCCGCATAGAGGCGGATATCTCCTCTCGGGTCGGAGACCGGTGCCGCGGAATGCGCTTACTGGCTGGTAGAGATCTATGCGACGCAGGTCACACCCCTCTACCGTCGGGGCACCGCTCCGGGACCACCACAGGCCGGTGAGCCGCCGACCGGGACCGGGCGACAGGTCTTCTCCCGCCCCAGGAGGTTCCATGCCCCCCACCCCCCGCCGCTCCCGACGCAAACTCCCGATCGTGGCGCTCGCCGCGACCCTGGGAGCGGTCACTCTCGGCGCCCCCTCACCCGCCTCGGGTGCCGCTCTCGACGGGGAATACCTCGTCGGACGCGGCATCTCCGACGTCACCGGCGAGGCCGCCGAGACCGGGATGATGGGCTATTCGAGTTTCGACCAGAAGACGTCCGGCATCCATCAGCGGCAGCGGTCCCGCGCGTTCGTCGTCGTGGACCGGGCGAGCGGCAAACGCGTCGTGTATGTCAACGCCGATCTCGCCATGATCTTCCAGTCCGTGCAACAGGGCGTCATAGCCCGGCTCAAGGAGCGCTACGGGAGCCTGTACGGCGAGGAGAACGTGCTCCTGTCGGCCACCCACACGCACTCCGGCCCCGGCGGCTACTCCCACCACGTCGCGTACAACCTCTCCGTGCTCGGCTTCCAGAGCGGCACCTACCGCGCCATCGTCGACGGCATCGTCGAATCGGTCGCCGAGGCGCACGACGATCTGAAGCCGGGCACGATCAGTCTGGGCACCGGCACCCTCACCAATGCCAGCGTGAACCGCTCCCGCACCGCCTTCGACCGCAACCCCGCCTCCGACCGGGCCGCGTTCCCCGGCGGCATCGACCCGGCGATGACCGTGCTGCGCTTCCGCCAGGGCGACAAGGACGCGGGCGCGATCAGCTGGTTCGCCACGCACAACACGTCGATCACCAACAAGAACACGCTCATCAGCCCCGACAACAAGGGGTATGCCGCCTACACCTGGGAGCACGACCACGAGGGCGTCCGCTACCTCGACAACTCCCCGGGGTTCGTCGCCGCGTTCCCCAACACGAACGCCGGCGACATGTCACCGAACCTCAACCTCAAGCCCGGATCGGGGCCCACCGAGGACGAGTTCGAGAACGCCCGCATTCTGGGTGAGCGCCAGTTCGACAAGGCCAGCGAGGTCTACCGGAACGCCAAGCCGGTCACTGGCAGTGTCGACTCACGGCTGAGTTACGTCGACATGGAGAACGTCACCGTGAGCGGCGCCTACACGCCGGACCAGCAGGAGCACCGCACCTGCCCGGCCGTCGTGGGGGCGTCCACGCTCGCCGGCAGCGTCGAGGACGGTCCGGCGATCCCCGGCTTCACCGAAGGCATGCGGACCCCCGTCGCCGCCATCATCGACGCGCTGCACATCGACACGCCGTCATGGCTCGCGACCTGCCAGTACCCGAAGGCGAGTCTGGTTCCGACCGGGCTGCTGAGCAACGTCCACCCGGTCACCCCGAAGATCCTGCCGCTGCAGATCATGAAGATCGGCGGGCTCTACCTCGTCGCCGGCCCGGGCGAGTTCACCATCACCTCCGGTCTGCGTGTCCGCCGCACCGTGGCCGCGCAGCTCGGTGTGCCGCTCGACCGTGTGCTGTTGCAGGGGTACGCCAACGCCTACAGCCAGTACGTGACGACCCCGGAGGAGTACGACGCCCAGCAGTACGAGGGCGGCTCCACGCTGTACGGGCGCTACACCCTGCCCGCGTACCAACAGGAGTTCGCCCGCGTGGCGGCGTCCCTGCGCACGGGTGCTCCGCTGGACCGCGGCACGGCCCCGCCGGACGAGTCGGGCCGGCAGTTCAACTTCCAGACGGGCGTCGTGTACGACAACCCGCCGCCGAACAGTTCGTTCGGGTCGGTTCTCGCCCCGCCCGCCGCCTCCTACACGCGGGGGCAGACGGTGACCGTCGACTTCGCCACCGGGCATCCGAAGAACAACCTGCGGCGGGGCGGCACCTTCCTGGAGGTGCAGCGGCTCGTCAACGGGCAGTGGGTGCGCACCCTGGACGACGGCGACTGGGAGACGAAGTACCGCTGGACGCGGCTCAACGGTCTCACCGGGACGTCGAAGGCCACGATCACCTGGTCCATCGGTGCGGGCGCCGCGCCCGGCACCTATCGCATCGTGCACCACGGCGACTCGAAGAACCTGCTCGGCAAAATCACGCCGTTCACCGGGGTGTCGCCGACCTTCACGGTGGGCTGACGTCCCTGAGCGAGGCGGTGTGCTGACGCCTCGAACCGGGCGGTGGGGGGGGCGGGGATGGGGGGGGGCCCCACACCCGGCCCGGGCGGGGACGGCGCCCCCCATCCCCC
>NZ_JBHXSL010000019.1:0-106273 GCF_042714725.1 Streptomyces sp. NPDC058685 | reverse complement strand
TTCCCGGGGGTTTGCGCCCACTTTCGGGGGGGCTTCTCTCCCGGGGGGGGGGGGTTTTGTGGCCCCCGGCCCCGGGGGGGGGGGGGGGGGGTGCATGAGCGCGGCCCGCACACCGGCACCGGCCGGTCACTGCTCCCGCATGCCCCAGGGCGAGCCGTACTCCGTCAGCAGATCCAGGAACGGCCTCGCCGGCAGCGCCTCGGGACCGAGGATCCCGCTGCCCGACCAGGCGCCGGACGCGAGCAGTTCGAGGGCGACCACCGGGTTGATCGCGGTCTGCCACACGACCGCCTGCGAGCCGTACTCCCGCATGGACCACTGGTTGTCGACCACGTGGTACAGGTAGACCTCGCGCGGGCGGCCGTCCTTGGTGCCCTTGACCCAGGTGCCGGCGCAGGTCTTGCCGTGCATCCGCTCCCCCAGCGTCGCCGGGTCGGGCAGGCACGCGGCCACCACGTCCCGCGGTGAGACCTGAACGGTCCCGGATCCGTCAGCCGCGGGCACCGGCACGGGGTCGGTCCGGTCGAGTCCCAGCAGGTGCAGCGTCTGCAGGGTCCGGATGAAGTCCTCGCCGAGGCCGTACTTGAAGGTGACGCGGCGTGCCTCGACCCAGCGCGGTACCAGCAGCACCTCTTCGTGCTCGACGTTCACACACTCCACCGGGCCGATGCCCTCGGGGAAGTCGAAGACCTCGGGCTCGCTGAAGGGGGCGGTGGTGAACCAGCCGCGGTCGGCCTCCCAGACGACCGGCGGGTTGAGGCACTCCTCGATCGTCGTCCAGATGCTGAAGGACGGGGCGAAGTCGTAGCCGTCGACGGTGAGGTTGGCTCCGTCGCGGATGCCGATCTCCTCGATCTCGTCGAAGAGTTCGTCGGCGGCGTGCCGGGCGAACACATCGGACAGACCCGGCTCGACGCCGATGCCGACGAGTGCGAGGGCGCCCGCCTTCTCCCAGTCCTCGGCGCGCTCGAACTGGCTGTCGCCGAGCTTGACCCCGCACAGCTCGTGCGGGCGCTCCGGGTGCGGGCGGGACAGGGACATGGCCATGTCCAGGTAGTTCGCCCCGGCGGACAGGGCCGCCTGGAAGAGCGGCATGACGAATCGCGGGTCGGTGGCGTTGAGCAGCACGTCGCAGTTCTCGCGCCGGAGCAGGGCGGCGACGGCGGACTCGTCGCTCGCGTCGATCCGCTCGGCGCTGAAGCGCTGGTCGGGCGCGAGGGCCGCGACGGCGGACTCGGCCCGCGCGAGGTCGTAGTCGGCGACGACCAGGTGGTCGAAGAAGGAGCGGCGGGCCGCGATCCGGGTGATGGCGGTACCGACCCCGCCGGCCCCCACGAGCAGTACACGCATGGCAGATCTCCGTTTCCAGGCACAGCCTGCAAGGCGCTGCTCCAGATTGCGGCGCCTGTCTTCATTCGATCCAACGCGTGCGCCACTATTCACGTCAATGGTGTTGGCATAAGGTCGACACGCCAGGACGCGGCCGTTTCGTGAGCCGTGGCCGGCTCGTGGCGAAGGAGCGCGCAGTGGCCAAGCCCGTCGTGCCGGAAGAGGCCCGGCGACGGCGCCGACCGACGAAGAACGGCGCGGTGCTGTCCGAGCAGGTGATCATCGACACGGCACTGCGCATGTTGCGGGAGCACGGCAGCGCCGGACTCACCGTCCGCCGCCTGGGGATCGCACTCGGCGCGGATCCGAGCACGCTGTACCGCTACTTCCGCGGTATCGACGATCTGACCCTGGCCATCGGGGACGTCCTCGTGGGGCGGGCCGTGGCGGGCTGGAAGGCCACCGGGGACTGGCGGCCGGACCTGCGGGACCTGGGGCTGCGGATCCACTCCGCATACCTCGGACATCCACAGGCCGCGGTGCTGACCGCGAGCCGGGTGAGCGGAAGGGCGCACGAGGTGGCGGCCGACGAGACGATCCTGGGAGTGCTGCGCACCGCCGGCTTCCCGGACGCGGGCGCCGTGCGGATCTATCACGCGTTCATCGACCAGGCGCTGGCGTTCTCGGCGCTCGACGCGGCCTCACTGGCTCTGCCGACGGCTGCCCGGGAGTCGGACGAGGAGGTCTGGCAGGCCACGTACGCGCGGCTGCCCGCCACCACGCATCCGCATATCGCGGCCACCGCGCACCTGCTCGTCGCGCGGATGAACGACAGCGCCTACCCCGCCGCACTGGAGATGCTGCTCGACAGCGCGGCGGCGCAACTGGGCCGTGCCGGATTCCCGGGCTCCTGATGCGCGCGGTGAGCAGGTGACCACGCGATGGACACGTGAGGAGCGCCAATTTCTCCGGCGCTCCTCGGTGCCCTGTTCAGATACCGGATCAGTGTCCATGCCCTCCGGTCCCACCGGTCTCGGCATGCCCGTCGGTCTCGGCCGGTGAGGATTCCTGTGGCGCGACGCCGACGCCCGCCTCGACCGTGAAGGCGGCGGTACGGACGGTGCCGTTGTGCCGGAAGTCGAGGAAGAGTCGGTAGGTGCCCGAGCTGGGAGCGGTGGCCGTGAACGAGATGCCCGGCCCCGGCCGGGTGCTGCCGTCGCCGGGCTCGCCGTTCGGGTGGACGTGGAGATAGGCGAGGTCTCCGGAGCGCAGGGCGACGAGGTGGCCGTAAGCACCGAGGTAGGGCTGGAGGTCGGTGACCGGCCGGCCGCCGCGGGCGACGTTCAGGGTGAGACGGCCGGCCTTGCCGGGCCGGAGGGTGCCGCCCAGGGTGACGGTGTAGCCGTCGACGGTCGCCGTCCGCGAGGGCCCCGGCATCTCCGCGGCCTTGAAGGGACCGGCGACGGGCAGATCCGCGCCGAGGGTGAGGTTCTTAGCGCCCTTCCCTCCGGGGGTGAAGTCGGCGAACACCCGATAGGAGCCCGCGGCGGGGAGGGTGACCGGGGTGGACCACGTGCCGTCGGAGGCCCTCGACGGGTGCAGGTGCTGGTAGGTGACCAGGTCGCGTGAGGCGAGGATCAGATGCAGTTCCTTGTCGTGCTCCCGTTGGAAGGCCTTGACCTGACGGCCTTGCCGGTCGCGGATGGCGAAGCGCAGTTCATCCTTCTCCCCGGCACGCAGGCCCGCCGTCTTCAGTTCGAGGCTGTAGCCCGCTTCGGAGATCTGGAGTCCTCCTGCCGCGGTGCCGGCCGAGCCGCCGCCGGGGTCCGGTGAGTCGTCCCCGGTGTGGCGGGAGTGAGCGGCGGGCTCGGGCTCGGACGTGAGGGGACCGACGGCGTTGCCGAGGCCGTAGGCGGCCCCGAAGGAGGCCACGAGGGCGGTGCCGAAGCCAGTGATCTTCACGACGGTATGCATGACGGTCCTTCCTGCGGGGCCCCCGGCTGGGGCTGCCTCGCCGAGCGTATACCCCTCGGGGGTATATGCAAGCGATCGGGGAACCGTTTGCCAAAAATACCGGGCAGGGGTATACCTGAAGACCTTCAGGGTACCCCCTGGGGGTATCAGATCGCATCTCCAGGAGGCACCCATGTCCCCGCCGCCGGGCCACCCGACCCCCCTGCCGGACAGGCCCGCGAGCCCGGCGCCCCGCCCTGTGCACCCACCAGCCCGAGGAGCAGTGATGACTGGCACGGTCACCGAAACCGCCGAGGTCGAACTCGCCATCGGCGGGATGACCTGCGCCTCGTGCGCGGCCCGGATCGAGAAGAAGCTCAACCGCATGGACGGTGTCCGGGCCACGGTCAACTACGCCACCGAGAAGGCCAAGGTCGTCTACGGCAGCGACCTGGAGGTCACCGATCTGATCGCCACCGTCGAGGCCACCGGATACACGGCCACCGAACCGGCACCTCCGCGCACCGCGCCCGGGACCGGCGAGGAGGGCGGCGCACCCGCGGAACCCGACGAGCTGCGGACGCTGCGGCAGCGACTGGTCACCGCCGTCGTGCTCGCCGTGCCGGTCATCGCGATGGCGATGATCCCGGCACTGCAGATCGAGTACTGGCAGTGGCTCTCCCTCACCCTCGCCGCCCCTGTCGTCACCTATGCCGCCTGGCCCTTCCACCGGGCCGCCTTCACCAACGCCCGGCACGGCGCGGCCACCATGGACACGCTGATCTCGGTCGGCACCTCCGCCGCCTTCCTGTGGTCCCTGTGGGCCCTGTTCTTCGGCACCGCCGGCACGCCCGGGATGACGCACCCCTTCGAACTCACCATCGGCCGCAGCGACGGCGCCGGGAACATCTACCTCGAAGCGGCGGCGGGCGTCACGGCGTTCATCCTCGCCGGCCGTTATTTCGAGGCGCGTTCCAAGCGCACGGCGGGTGCCGCCCTGAGGGCTCTCATGGAGCTGGGGGCGAAGGATGCCACCGTGCTGCGCGACGGACGGGAGGAGACCGTGCCCGTCTCCGAGCTGACGGTGGGCGACCGCTTCCTCGTCCGGCCCGGCGAGAAGATCGCCACGGACGGCACGGTCGTCGAGGGCTCCTCGGCGATCGACGCGTCGATGCTCACCGGTGAGTCCGTGCCCGTGGACGTATCCGCAGGTGACAGCGTCACCGGTGCCACTCTGAACACCTCGGGCCGTCTCGTCGTGCGCGCCACCCGCGTCGGCGGTGACACGCAACTGGCGAGAATGGCACGGCTGGTGGAGGACGCCCAGAACGGCAAGGCGGCCGCCCAGCGCCTCGCCGACCGGATCTCCGCGGTGTTCGTCCCCGTGGTGATCGCCCTCGCGCTCGGCACGCTCGGGTTCTGGCTCGGCAACGGCGCGGGGCTGACGGCCGCGTTCACCGCGGCCGTCGCCGTACTGATCATCGCCTGCCCCTGCGCCCTGGGGCTCGCCACACCGACCGCGCTGATGGTCGGCACCGGACGCGGTGCGCAGCTCGGCATCCTCATCAAGGGCCCCGAGGTCCTGGAGACGACCCGGACCGTCGACACCGTCGTCCTCGACAAGACCGGCACCGTGACCACCGGCACGATGACGCTGCTCGACGTCCACGTCGCCGAGGGCACGGACGAGACCGAGGCGCTGCGACTGGCCGGCGCTCTCGAGCACGCCTCCGAACACCCCGTCGCCCGGGCCGTGGCGGCCGGAGCGTCCGGCCGGGTCGGCGTCCTGCCGGTGCCGGAGGACTTCGCGAACATCCCCGGGCTGGGCGTCCAGGGCATCGTGGAGGGCCACGCGGTCCTGGTCGGCCGCGAGAAGCTGCTGAACCAGTGGGCGATCGAGCTGCCCGCCCAGCTCGCCCGCGCCACCCGCGAGGCGGAGGGCGCCGGGCGGACGGTGATCGCGGTCGCCTGGGACGGGGAGGCCCGCGCCGTCCTCGCAGTCGCCGACGCGGTCAAGGACACCAGCGCCGAAGCCGTACGACGGCTGCGCGGTCTCGGGCTCACGCCGATCCTGCTCACCGGCGACAACGCGGCAGTCGCCCGTGCCGTCGCGGCCGAAGTCGGCATCGACGAGGTGATCGCCGAGGTGATGCCCGAGGACAAGGCCGATGTCGTCAAGAGGCTTCAGGCCGAGGGCCGTTCCGTGGCGATGGTCGGTGACGGTGTCAACGACGCCGCCGCCCTCGCCCGGGCCGACCTCGGACTCGCGATGGGTACCGGTACCGACGCCGCCATCGAAGCGGGCGACCTCACCCTCGTACGAGGTGACCTGCGGGCCGCGGCGGACGCGATCCGGCTGTCCCGCAAAACACTCGGCACCATCAGGTCCAACCTCTTCTGGGCCTTCGCCTACAACGTGGCAGCCCTGCCGCTCGCGGCCGCCGGGCTGCTCAACCCGATGATCGCGGGCGCGGCGATGGCGTTCTCCTCGGTCTTCGTCGTGGGCAACAGCCTGCGACTGCGCAGCTTCCGGGCCACCGTGTGATGGCGGCCGGCCAGGAATCGCCGTCGTACCCGATCTCCCTCCCCCATACCCCCTGCCCGTATAAGCTCGCGCCGACCGCCCCTGCGCCGCGGAGAGTTCGCCTCGGCCCGCTCCCGGGGCCACCCGGGGATGCTCCGGGGAGTCGCGTCCGCACCGGTGCACGGCGGTCCGTGCGCCGACTGCGGCGAAGGTGAGGCGAGCGCGGGAGGGGCGATCTGATGGCGGGTGCGGACTGGCTTCCGGTGCTCCTGCTGCTGGGGGTGGCCTCGGCGGGCATCGCGGTCGTGTACGCGGTCGGCGGTGTGCTGCGGGTCGTACGGGAACCCCTCGTGGACGTGATGCCGTTCAGCGGAGGCCTGAGTCCGCAGGAGCACCCCTTCTCCCGCTTCCACGTGCGCTGGTACCCGGTGACGATGATCTTTCTCGCCTTCGACATGGAGATGCTGTTCATGTACCCCTGGACGCTCGTCGTCGGCGAGGTCGGCGTCACCGCCGTGGTGGAGATGTTCCTCTTCCTGGGCATCCTGCTGGCCGCGGTGGGCTACGCATGGCGGGAGGGCGCCCTGCGATGGACCTGAGGAAACGAATCCTGCGGACAGCGCTGGCCCGGCCCGCCGTCCTGCCGGCGGTCTGCCCGGGTGCGACCGGGTCCCGGGTCCTCCTGGAACGCGAACTGCGGTCGCGCGGCTGGCCCTTGGCCGCCGGCCCGGCGACGGCGAACCTCCTCGCCGTGGTCGGCCGTCCCGATCCCGCCCGGATGGACTGGTGCGAGGGCCTGTGGCGCGCGATGCCCGCCCCGCGGGCCCGCATCGTCATCGTCGCTCCCGAACAGATCGCGCGCGGTCTCGACGCGGGCGCTGCCGCACTGCTGCGCCCCGCGGCCGCCGGCCCTCCACTCCCCCGTCCCGGTGCGCGGCCGGAGGACCACCGGCACGGGTCCGCGCCGCACACCGCTCATGAGGGACACGGTGAGGACGGGTCGCGTCACGGCACGCACGAGACGCACGGACGTCACGGCGCGCACGAGACGCACGGCGAGCCCGTTGGCCACGGCGGACACGGCGACCGCTCAGCGCACGGCGGGCATGAGGGTCACGACATGGCGATGGAGGTCTCCGGCCTGCCCATGGCCGACCGCGCCGACGACCGGGACGGGCTGCGGCTCGATCAGCTCCATGTCCCTCTGGGACCCGCCCTGTTGGACTGGCCCGCGGGTCTGGTGCTTCGGCTCTCCTTGCAGGGTGACGTGGTGCAGCGCGTACACGTCGAGCGGATCCCCGCCCTCGCCGGCGACGGGCGACCGTTCTGGGACGAGCCGTGGCTGCGCGCCGCGGCCGGTGAGGAGGTGCCCGGCGGACTGGCGGCGCGACGGCTGTGCGCGGCTCATCTCGACAGCGTGGGCCGCCTGTTGGCGGTGGCCGGCTGGCCCGCACAGGCGCAACAGGCCCGGGCCGCACGGGACACCGCGCTGGAGGGGGCTCCGGCGAAGCATGTCGTGGCGGCGGTCTCGCCGTTGGTGCGCAGGGTCGGCCGTTCGCGGACCCTGCGATGGCTGACCGGAGGGGTGGGCGTGCTGGACGCGCGCACGGCCGCGGCAGCGGGCGTCTCGGGCCCTGCGCTCGCCGCGGGCGGAGATGTCTGGGACCGCTTGGACATGTGGCTCGACGAAGCGGCTCACGCCGCCGCGATGTGCGAGGAGACCGCCCCCCTCGACGGTTCGGACCCGATCGGACCGCGCGGCGCTCTCGACGGCCCGATGCCGCCGTCGCAGGCGCTGCTCGACGTACTCCCCCGGCTCCTGGAGGGCGCGGAGTTCGCGAGCGCCCGGCTCACCGTGGCCAGTCTCGACCCCGATCTCGACGAACTCACGCAGAGCGTCGCGGCGATGACGGTGACTCATGACTGAGACGACCTCGCTGTGGTCGGTCCTCGTCCTGCCCTGCGTCCTGGTGCTGGTCGCCGCGTGCGCGGCGACCGCCGATGCCGCGCTGGGGTCGGGGCCCGGCGGTACGCGGCGCGCGGGGCCCGGGCGTGAGGTCCTGCGGCTCCTGGTGCAGCAGCGCCGTACGACGAACGCCTCGGACCACCTGCTGCTGCGTGTGGGTGTGACGCTTCTGCCGGTGGCCGCGGTCCTCGCCGGGGTCGTGGTGCCGCTCGGCTTCACGGCGGTGAGTGATCTCCCCGACGGGATCGTGTGGTTCAACGCGATGGAGGCCCTCGCCTGGGCGGCGGTCTGGCTGACGGGTTGGGGGCCGAACTCGGCCCTGTCGATGATCGGTGGCTACCGGTTCCTCGCCCAGGGCCTGGCGTACGAGATCCCGCACATGCTGGCCATCACGACCGCCGCGCTGGGAGCGGAGTCGCTGCGCGTCGGCGCGGTCGTCGACGCGCAGGCCGGGCTCTGGTTCGCGGTGTGGATGCCGGTCGCGTTCGTCGTCTATCTGGCGAGCGCGCTGGCGATGGCGTTCTGGGGTCCTTTCGACCAGCCCGTCGGCAGCGACGCGGCCGGCGGGGCAGCGGCCGAACTGTCCGGAGTGGAACGGGTGCTGTTCCTCGGCGGGCGCCGGCTGCTGCTCACGGTGGCCGCGGCCACCGCCGTTCCGCTGTTCCTCGGCGGCGGCCACGGACCGTGGCTGCCGGGCTGGGTCTGGACCCTGATCAAGACCGCGGCGGTCCTTGCCGTACTGATGTGGGCACGGCGCCGGCTGCCGGTGCTGCGCATGGACCGCTACATGGAAGTGGCCTGGGTGGTGCTGACACCGCTGGCCGTCCTCCAGGCCCTGGTGGTGGCACTGGTGGTGCTCGGCCGATGACCGCTGAAGGGGCGCCCCGTGCTGAGTGATGTCGTCTTCTTCGTCCTGGCCGTCCTCGCCGTCACCGCGGGGGTGATGGTCTTCGTCGTCGACTCCATGGCCCGGGCGACGTTCTCGCTGCTGATCTCGCTGCTCGCCGTGGCGGGCGTGGTCGTCCTGCTGGGTCTGGACTACCTGGGCATCGTCATCGCCTTGATGATGACGATCGAGATGGCCATCATGGCCGTCTTCATGATCATGTACATGATGAATCCGGCCGGCCTGATGCCGATGACCATGATGCACAACGCCAAGGGCTCCGCGGTCCTGTGCACCGCGCTGTTCGTCCTCCTGGCGGCCGGGATCCTGCTGGCGCCGTGGCCCGCGCGCAAGGGACGACCGCCGCGGGACGTGACCATGGACCTGGGGCTCTCCCTGATGGGACCTCAGATGCTGACGATGATGACCCTGGGGATGGCGCTGTTCGCGACGATCGTCTCCAGCGTGGTGCTGGCCACCCGCCGCGGCCGCTACGACCGCCTCGGCGACGAGCTCGACGCGCGGCGCCCCGACGACCCGGTGCGGGGAGGGGTGGGCCGGTGAGCCTCCAAGCCGTCCTGCTGCTGGCCGCGGCCCTGTGGTGCACCGGCCTGTTCGGCGCCCTGACCCAACAGTCGATCGTCATGCTGATGATGGGGCTGGAGCTGATGCTCGGTGGCGTCGTCGTCGCCGCGGCCGGCGCGTGGTACTACGTCGCGCCGGGCCGTGCGGACGGACAGGTCGTCGTCATCGTCGCGGTGACCGCCATGGCACTGGAGATGGCGATCGGTTTCGCGATCGTCACCGCCCTGTTCCGTGACCGCGAGGTCGACATGACCGACATGGCCGCGGAGCTGAAGGAGTGAGCGGCGTGCTGTGGGCGCTGATCGCCCTGCCCCTGGGGGCGGGAGGCCTCCTGCTGGTGGCCGGCCGCCGTGCCGACCGGGCGGCGGCCGTCACCGCCGTGACCGCGATGCTCGTGACCGTGGGGCTCGCGGTGACCGTGGCCTTCACACAGCCGTCCGTCCGTGCGCCCTTCCTGTCCGGCCTGCCCGCCGAACTGACCGTCGACGGGCTGTCCGGTCTCCTCGCCGTCACCGTCGCGGCCGTCACCCTGCTCGTCCTGGCCTTCAGCGCGGCCCAGTTCGGACCCGACCAGGCGCGCGCCCGCTTCTTCGGACTCATGCTGCTCTTCGCCGGAAGCATGCTCGTCACTGTCACCGCCGCCACCCTGCCGGTGCTGCTGATGGGCTGGGAGGTCATGGGCGCCACCTCCTGGGCACTGATCGGCTACTGGTGGCGCGACAGCGAGCGCGTCGGCGCCGCCGACACCGCCTACCTCACCACACGCACCGCCGACCTCGGTCTCTATCTCGCCGCCGGCGCCGCACTCGCCGCCGACCCCACCGGCACGCTGGCCCTGGGCGACCTGGCGGAGGCGGCGGACCCGTGGCGTTCCCTGATCTGCGCCGGACTGATCGCCGCGGCGTTCGGCAAGTCCGCCCAACTGCCGTTCAGCTTCTGGCTCTCCCGCGCCATGGCCGGTCCGAGCCCCGTCTCCGCTCTGCTGCACTCCGCCACCATGGTCGTCGCCGGTGCGTATCTGCTGCTGCGTACGAGCCCTCTGCTGGAGGCGTCCGGCTGGGGCACCCACGTGGTCGCGTGGACCGGAGCGCTCACCGCGATCGTGCTGGGCCTGGTGGCGCTGGCGCAGAACGACCTCAAGCAACTGCTCGCCGCTTCCAGTTGCGCCCAGATCGGCTTCATGGTGCTGGCCGCGGGAGCCGGAGGGATCACGGGCGGCACTCTCCAGCTGATCGCGCACGCGGCCGCCAAGAGCCTGCTGTTCCTCATCGCCGGAGCGTGGCTGACCGCGCTCGGCACCAAGGCGCTGCCCGGACTGCGCGGCGCGGCCAGGCGGTACCGGGTGGCCGGTGTGCTGTTCACCGTCGGCGCGTGCACCCTAGCCGGGCTGCCGCCGTTGTCGCTGTGGGCGACGAAGGACGTGGTGCTGGCGGCAGCGCTGGAGACCTCACCCTGGTTGTACGCAGCGGGGCTGACGGCCGCGGTGGTGTCCGCCCTGTACAGCGCCCGAGCGGTGTGGTTCGTCTGGCAGCCGGCGCGGACGGACGATCACGGTCTCGACAGCGAGGGGCGCGGAACCCGGCAGGTTCCCGGGCGGGTACTGCCGCCCCTGGCCGTGCTCGCCCTGGCCTGTGCCCTGCTGAGCCCGTTGGCGTTCGACCCGGCGCGCGCCGCCGTGTCCCGGGTACTGGGTGCGGGGTCCGAGCCCGCCCCGCACCTGTGGGAGTGGATGCTCTCCGGTGCCCTCGCTGTCGTCGCGGCGTCGGCCGCCTGGGCGTGGGCCTCTTGGAAGGCACCGGTTCCCGCCGGGTCCCCGGGCTTCGGCGGACCGAGCTCACCGACCTTCTTCGGCGGCTGGCTGAGGCTGGAGCAGGCTGCCCATCTGCTGCTGGTACGGCCGGTGTTCGCCCTCGCCCGGACTGCCGCGCGGTTCGACGACCGCGTCCTGGACGCCGCCGTGCGCGGCGCGGGCCGCGGGGCGCTGGACCTGGCCCGCTGGTCCGATCAGCGGCTGGAGGCGGGGGTCGGCGGCTCGGTGTCCGCCGTCGCCTCGGCCGGCCGCGCGCTGGGCCGCCTCGCACGACGGCCCCAGACGGGCCTGCTGCACCAGTACCTCGCGCAGGCCGTCGCGGCCTTCACCGTCCTTGCCGTCGTGTTCGTCCTCGTGAAGTAGGTCCCCGGTGCTGACCGTCCTCGCCTTCGCCCCGCTCGCCGTCGCCCTGCTGCTCCTCGCGCTGCCCCGCCGCACGTCCGACCGGACCGTCCGCGCGATCTGGACGGCGACGACGGTCGCCCTTCTGGCCTTCGTCGTCGTCCTGTGGGCCGGCTACGACGCGGACGGAGGGATGCAGTACGAGACACGGGTGCGGTGGATCCCCGGCGCGGGCGTCGGCTACCACGTCGGTGTCGACGGGCTGTCCCTGCCGATGCTCGGCCTGACCTGCGTGCTGTTCGCGGCCTGCGCCGTACGGTCCTGGCGCGACACCCGCCGGATCCGCGAGTTCGCGGCGCTGTTCCTGTTCCTGGAGACGACGTGCCTGGGTCTGTTCGTCTCGCTGGACCTGATCCTGTTCTTCGTCTTCTTCGATCTGTCCATCGTGGGCATGTACTTCGTCATCGCCGGCTGGGGCCACCGGGACCGTGCCCGCGCGGCACTGATGTTCTTCCTCTACACCTTCCTCGGTTCGCTGGTGCTGCTGCTCGGCTTCATCGGGCTCTATCTGGCCGCCTCCCCGCACACCTTCGACATGGTCGACCTCGCCGCGGCGAACCCCCTCGCCGGACGTGCCGGGTACGCGGGTGCGGTGCTGCTGGCGATCGGCATCGGGCTGGCGGTCAAGACACCGACCGTGCCGTTCCACACCTGGCTCCCGCTCGCGCACACCGAGGCTCCGGCTGCGGGGTCCGCGGTCCTGGCCGGGGTGCTGCTGAAGATGGGCACCTACGGCTTCCTGCGGATCGCCATGCCGATGCTGCCCGATGCCTGGCGCCGCCACGCCACCGTGATCGTCGTCATCGGTGTCGTCTCGATCCTCTACGGAGCACTCGTCGCCCTGGCCCAGACCGACTTCAAGCGGATGATCGCCTACACGTCGGTGAACCACATGGGCTACATCGTCCTCGCCGTCGGCGCGGCCGCCGCGACCGCGGACACCAGCCGGCAGGCCCAGGCGCTCGCGGTGACCGGCGCGGTGACCCAGATGGTCAGTCACGGCCTGCTCACCGGCGCCCTCTTCCTCCTCGCCGGCTCCCTCTACGAACGCGGCCGCACCTACGACATGGACGCGTACTCCGGCATCGCGGCGCGCGCACCGGTGCTCACCGGCATGACGGTTGTCGCCGCCTTCGCCTCCCTCGGACTGCCCGGCTTCTCGGGCTTCATCGCGGAGTTCCAGATCTTCACCGGCAGCCTCGGGCCCCGGCCGCTGGCCACGGCCCTGTCCGTCCTCGGCATCCTGCTGACCGCCGCGCTGTTCCTGCGCGCCCTCCAGAAGATGTTCCTCGGGCCGCTGCGCCTGCCCGACGCACCGGGAGCGGCCCGGCCGTTCGGTGATCTGCGCGCCCACGAGAACACGGCGGTCGTGCCGCTGCTGGCCCTGGCGGTCGTGGTGGGCATCACTCCCGGCTTCCTCCTCGACGTCATCGAACCCGCCTCCCACACGGTGCTGGAGCTGCTGACGCGATGACGGAGATGAACGAGAATCCCGTCGCCATCCTCCCCGAGATCTTCCTGGCCGCCGGGGCCGTACTCGGCCTGCTGCTGGGGGCCTGGCTGCCCCGCTCCCGCCAGTGGATCGTCGGTGCGGTCGCCGGGGCCGTCTGCACCGCGGGCATCGTCGCTGCCGCCGTCGCGGCCTCCGGAAGCCCGACCGCCGTCTTCGGCGAGTCGTTCGCCGTCGACCCGCTCACCGGCGCCTGCCGCGTCGTCATCCTCGGCGGAGGTCTGTTGGTCCTCGCCCTGAGCGTGCGCCCCCTGCACGCCGACCGGCGCGAGGCCGAGTTCTACGTGCTGCTCCAACTCGCCCTGCTGGGGGCGGTGATGCTGGCCGGGGCCCAGGGCCTGCTGCTCCTCGCCGCCGCCTACCTGCTCGCCTCCATCCCCACCTACACCCTCGCCGGCTTCCGCAAGGACGGGCCCGGCACCGAAGCGGCCCTGAAGTACTACGTCATCGGCGCTCTCCTCGGCGTTCTCATGCTCACCGGCGTCACCCTCGTGTATGCCACCGGCCGCGCGACCTCGTACCCCGTCCTGGCCACGGCGCTGGTGGACGCGCCCGAGGCGCTGCTCGCGACGGGGGTACTGGGCGTGCTGGCCGGCCTGCTGTTCAAGGCCGGTGCGGTGCCCGCCCACTTCTGGGTCCCGGACGCGGTGCAGGGCAGCAGTCCACCGGTCGCCGCGCTGCTCGCCACCCTGCCGAAGATCGGCGCTCTCGCCGCCGTCTTCCGCCTCGGGGGCGTGCCCCTGGCGGGCGGTCCCCTGCCGTGGGCGGCGCTGATCGCCGTTCTGGCCGCCGCGTCGATGACCCTGGGCAACCTCGCGGCCTTCTTCCAGAGCAACGTCAAGCGCCTGCTGGCCTATTCGACCATCAGTCAGGTCGGCTATCTGCTGATGCCGGTGGCTGTCGTGACCGCCTCCGACCGTGCCCAGCCGGCGCTGCTGTACTACCTCGCGGCCTACACCGTCACCAACCTCGGGGCGTTCGCCGTGGTCTGCGCTCTGCCCGGGCGGACGACCGTCGACGACTACCGCGGACTGGCGCGTGAACGGCCTCTGTTGGCCGTGAGCCTGGTCGTCTGCCTGCTGGGTCTGGTCGGCACCCCGCCCACGGCCGTCTTTCTCGGCAAGCTCGAGGTGTTCAGCGCCGTCATCGACGGCGGTTACGTCTGGCTCGCCGTGCTGGCCGCGATCAACACGGTCGCGTCCGTCTTCTACTACCTGCGGTGGATCGTCCCCGCGCTGAGCCGTGGTGATCGTCGGACGCCCGAGGCAGGCCGGCAGGCGCACGGCGAGGGAAGCCGCACCGCCCGCACGGTCGCCTGCACCGCGGCCGCCGCCTCGCTCGTACTGGGAGTGATCGGCGGACCGGTGCTGGCCCTGCTGGACGGACCGCTCACACGGTGACCGAACACGAACAGCGACCGACCGCGAACCGGCTCCGCACCCCGGATCGTCCAGCAGCGGCCGCGCCGGGCAGGGCACGTGTCACGCTGCCACCGACTCACGAGCGACTTCCTCGGCGGGCGCGATCGGGCAGTGCTCACCGACATGACCGGCAGCGGTGCGCCAGGCAGCCGTCACGGCCTGGCGCACACGCGCCGACGCCAGGGACGCGTCGCCCGTGAGCCGCAGGGGCGCTCCGACGTGGACATGCAGGGCAGGCCGTCGCACGGGAGCGGTGATCAGGCCCGCGAGCTGCTTCGCCCAGGTGCCGGACGAGAGCCGCCGGGCTCCCACCTGACCGAGCGGCGAGACGAGCGCTCCGGTGTGCTGCGCGAGCCGGGCAACGCCCGTGCGGAACGCGGCGGGAGGTGCTTCACCCGAGCCCTTCCGGGGCGGGATGCCGCCCTCGCCGTAGATGAGGACGATCCGGCCGTCGGCGAGGGCGTCCGCGGCACCGGCCAAGGCGTCGGACGCCCGGGGGCCGTTGCGGTGCACCGGGACGAAGCCCTCGCGGGTGAGCGCCCGGCCGAGTCCCGGGATGCGCCAGAGCCCGGCGGCCGCCAGCACCACGGGCTCGACGCCGAGGCGGTGCAGCGCGGCGAGCACCACGGCCGGGTCGGCGAGGGAGGTGTGGTTCGCGACGACGACACTTCCGGGCGCGAGCCGGGCCTCGGGGTCCGTCGTCACGGTGAGACGGCCGAATGCGGGCACCACGGTCCCGGCGATACGGCTGAGCATGGGCGGACCTCCACAGGCAAGACGACGGGAAGAGATCCTCATCGTCGGCCGCGGGGCAGGCGGGCGCCTGAGCGCTGCTACTCATCTGCGAGTAGGTCGTTCCTGCCGGTCGTAGGGAGGCACGGCAAAGGCCCCGGTGTCCGGGTCGGCTGACCCTGACACCGGGGCCCTGCCCGGTTCAGATCCCCGCGTCGGCGGCTCCTCAGCCGCGGCGGGCGGCGGCGCTGTTCCCGTAGCGGCGCTCGAAGCGCTGTACGCGGCCGGCGGTGTCCATGACGCGCGAGGTGCCCGTGTAGAACGGGTGGCTCGCGGAGGAGGTCTCCACATCGATCAGGGGATACGTGTTGCCGTCCTCCCACTGGATCGTCCGTGCGGAGTCGGCGGTCGAACGCGTCAGGAACGCCACGTCGGCGGCACGGTCACGGAAGACGACCGGACGGGATTCGGGGTGGATACGAGGCTTCATGCGGTGTCCTTCCTGCTGCCGTCCGCCGGCCGTGAAGAACCGGCGGAATGCGTGGTTCAGCGCTCCTCGCGGAACAGGACGTGCTCTCCCGCTGCCGCGTCGAACTTGCGCAGCACGAGGCGGTCGGGATCGTTGAGCCGGTTCTTCCGTGTCACGTACGTGGTACCGGTGCCGGCCGACGACCGGAGCGTGACGACGGGACGTGCGGTGCTGCGGGCCATGAATCCTCCTTGCGCGGAACACCCACCTGAGCTTGTCCCGCTCATGTCAATGTCTGCTTGCTTCAACGGCGGGCCGCCCCGGGGTATTCCCCCCGGGCGAACCCGCCGGTGGGTCAGCCCTGGCGAGCCTTGAAGCGGGGGTCCTTCTTGTTGATGACGAAGGTGACACCCCTCCGTCGGACCACCTGCGCTCCCGGCTTCGACTTCAGGGAACGAAGAGACTTACGAACCTTCACGGCGGTTCCACCTTCCATCGGGCCCCAGGCCGGAAAGCCTGTGCGGATGCGACAACGGGGAACCCACCGCCGCTATTCCTCCGGCGAACCATCGGGCGGCCGGAGCCCCGCTGCCGCGCGGAGGTGCTGAGGCCGCACCGTGCGGAGATACTGCTCCGGTGAGCGGGACAGCGGACGACTCCGGCTTCTCGGGTCAGACGACCGATGCCGGTGAGGTCAACAAGCCCCTGCGGGACTTCCTCCGTACGGAGACGGGCAGTGCCGCCGTACTGCTCGCTGCCGTGGTGGCCGCCCTCGTCTGGGCGAACGTCGATCTGCACGCGTACGAGATGGTGTGGGCCACCGATCTGTCCGTCCGGATCGGCTCGTACGGTCTCTCGCTGGATCTCCACGAATGGATCAACAGCGGACTCATGACGTTCTTCTTCCTCGTCGTGGGCCTGGAGGCGCGGCGCGAGTTCGACGTGGGCGAACTGCGCGACCGGCGCTGGGTGCTGCTGTCCCTCTTCGCCGGCATCTGCGGCATGATCGTGCCGGTTCTCATCTATGTGGCGATCAACAGCGGTCGCGATTCCGTGCACGGCTGGGGTGCGGCGATGTCCACGGACACCGCCTTCGCACTCGGCATCCTCGCGATCCTCGGCTCGCGGCTCCCGGCGTCGCTGCGGGCCTTCATCCTGTCCGTCGCCGTGGTCGACGACCTGATCGCGCTGCTGGTCATCGCCGTCTTCTACAGCGAATCCATCCATCTGCCGGCGCTCGCCGTGGCCGCCGGCGCCATGGTTCTGATCCTCGTGGTCCGCTTCACGGGCTTCGGACGCGGTCCGCTGTACGCGGTGTTCGCCGTGGTCGTCTGGGTGGCACTCCTGACAGCGGGCATCGATCCCGTGGTCACGGGGCTCGCGGTGGGGGCACTCGCCGTCGCCTACCCGGCAGCGCGCAGCGATCTGGAGGCCGCCAGCGGGCTGTTCCGCCGCTTCCGGGAGCAGCCGACGCCGGAACTCGAACGGTCCGTGCGGCGGGGCCTGGCCTCCGCCGTCTCGGTGAACGAGCGCCTGGTGCAGATGTACCACCCCTGGACCAGCTATGTGATCGTGCCGCTGTTCGCCCTGGCCAATGCCGGTATCCCGGTGGGCGCGAGCGAGCTGGCGCGCGCCTTCACCTCCCCCGTGTGCCTCGGCATCCTCGCCGCGTACGTGGTCGGCAAGCTGGTGGGCATCCTCGGCTCCACGGCGCTGGTCACCAAGCTCACCCGTCGCCGGCTGCGCCCGCCGGTCGGCTGGGGCTCGGTCGCCGCGGCCGGCAGCATCGCGGGAGCCGGCTTCACGGTGTCCCTGCTGATCGCCGCGCTGGCCTTCGAGGGCGAGGAACTCGACAACGCCAAGGTCGGCATTCTCGCCACGCTGATCGGCGCTTTCGTCGTCAGCTGGTCGATCACCCTGGTGGTCGGGCTGCTGCCCGCCCACCGTCGCGCCCGCGCCCTGCTCGGAACCACCGAACCCCTCACGGACCTCGCCGTCCCCGTCGACGAGGAACGCGACAGGATGCGCGGCCCACGGGACGCTCCGGTGACCGTCGTCGAGTACGGCGACTTCGAGTGCCCCTACTGCGGCCAGGCGGAACCGGTCGTACGGGAAATGCTCGCGGAGGACGGGGACGTCCGCTATGTGTTCCGGCACCTGCCGCTGACCGATGTGCACCCCAACGCCCAGCTCGCCGCCGAGGCGGTGGAGGCCGCCGGAGCACAGGGGGCGTTCTGGGAGATGCACGACCTGCTCATGGAGCGGCAGGACGCGCTGCGCCCCACCGACCTGGTCCGCTACGCCTCGGAGCTGGGGCTGGACGTGGACGCCTTCCGCCATCACATCAAGCGTCGTCGTGGAGCCGGGCGGATCGCCGATGACGTGGAATCCGCCGATCTGAGCGGTGTGACCGGTACCCCGACGTTCTTCGTCAACGGGCGCCGCCATCAAGGGGCGTACGACATCGCCGGCCTGACGGAGGCCGTCGAACTGGCCCGCCAGCGCTCCCTGCTCACCCCGCCTGCCTGATCCCCGCCCGCCCGGGCCCGCCGGCCGGCCGAAGGCCCGCAGAACGCCCGGTGACCGGGCCCTGAGCGGGTACTCGACAGGCCGGAGCCGCTATCGGTGCAGAGAGGGCAGACCATGACCGACACCTCGTTGAGGGCCGTGGGGTGGGCCCAGTCCTTCCCCGTGTCCGACGGCGTACGGGCAGGACGCGAGTGGGCACGGGAACATCTGGAGGCCCTGGGCTGGACCGCGCGGGCCCCGGAGACGGTGGACGCGGTGCTGCTCACCGTCTCCGAGCTGGTCACCAACGCCCATGTGCACGCCCACAGCGACGCCCAGCTCATCCTGACCTGGGACAGCGAGTGCCTGCACGTCAGCGTCCACGACTCGGACACCGGGGTCCCCACGCCCCGCGAACCCGATGCGACCAGGCCGTCAGGACGAGGGCTCGTGCTGATCGACGCTCTCGCGGATCACTGGGAGACCCGTCCCCAGCCGGGGGGCAAGACCATCACGGCCTGCTTCACCCCGGCCGGCGAGCCGTCGCCGCACCCCGCTCACTGACAGATCTCAGGACAACGCGGGGCTCACTGGTCGGTGAGCAGGCCCGAACGCAATTTGCCCAGGGTGCGCGCCAGCAGCCGTGAGACGTGCATCTGGGAGATGCCCAGTTCCTCGCCGATCTGTGCCTGGGTCAACTCGCCACCGAAACGCATGTCGATGATGGTCCGCTCGCGGTCGTCCAGCCGGTCGAGCAGGGGAGCGAGGGCGTGGAGGTCCTCGAAGAGGTCCATCGCCGGATCGCGTTCACCCATGGTGTCCGCGTAGACACGCCCACCGTCGCCCGCCTCGTCGTCGCTGACACCGGGTGTGTCGATGGAACCCGCGGTGTAGCCGTTGGCGGCGACCAGCCCTTCGAGGACCTCCTCGTCGGTCAGGTCCAGGTGCGCGGCCAGCTCCTTGACGGTGGGGTCGCGGTCCATACGGGTGCAGAGCACTTCCTTGGCCTTGGCCAGGTCGACGCGCAGCTCCTGGAGGCGACGCGGCACGTGCACGGCCCAGGTGGTGTCGCGGAAGTACCGCTTGATCTCGCCCACGATGTAGGGCACGGCGAACGAGGTGAACTCGACCTCGCGGGCCAGCTCGAACCGGTCGATCGCCTTGATCAGCCCGATGGTGCCGACCTGGACGATGTCCTCCATCTCACCGCTGCCGCGGTTGCGGAACCGGCGCGCCGCGAAGCGCACCAGGGACAGGTTCATCTCGATCAGCGTGTTGCGGGCGTACTGGTACTCGTGGGTGCCTTCGTCCAGAGCCTGGAGCCGGGAGAAGAACAGCCGCGACAGCTCCCGGGCGTCCTTGGGGGCGATCTTGCCCGCGTCGTCGATCCGGGGCAGTTCGCCCGTGGCACCCACCACCGCCGGCGGTGCCGACCGATGGGTCGTGCGGGGCGTTCCGCTCACCTGTGTGAATGTCGTCACGACGTCACCTCGGGATAGGGGCCTGTCAGGCACCTGCCCGGACAGAGCTGTCCTACACCGTTGCCGCCCGACAACTTTTGCACCGGATCACAGCGGGCCGGACCGGGACCACCGGAACAAGCCGCCTGAACGGGACCGGCCGGCCCTGGGGATCGGGCCATGAGCAGGGCATGTCCCCGGCCAGATGGACGTCAGGCGCGATGGCTGCCGTAGTACCCGCCGAGCTGCTGGTGATAGCCCAGATCCCCGAGGTGCTTCTCCTTGTCGAACTCCGGAGCGTCCTTGATCTGCTCCTTCGTGCGGTCGACGTGGATCGTCTCGCCCTCGGTGTCGATGCGGGAGACCGTGCCGGCCGGCAGCAGAACCTGCTTGCCGAAGATCCAGACGCCGGTGTCGACGACCAGATAGGCGGAGCCGATGTCGTCGGAGTGCTTGTCGACCTTGCCGACGCTTCCGTCCAACGCCTCGACCTTGTACCCGACCAGGTCGATCCCCGCGATATGCCCGGCCGTCTGCGGGTAACCCCAGATGTTCTCGCTCACGCGCGGCTCCTCGTCTGCGATAGACACCGGCCGCCTGGCCCCTGCCTGGAGCCTCCGGCCCTGACGGACTCCGAGTTCCCCTCCGGGAGCGGGTCACACACCGGGCAGGACACGGCTCGGTGCCGCCGCAACGGGGTCAGGGTCGCCCTGGGGTGGATCGGCGAGAAGGCGGGCCGGCTGAGGTTCAACGGCCGCGTCGCCTCCCGGTCGCCGCTGAGCGACGTCCTGGAGCCGCAGGTCATGAGGCGTACGTCCGTCGCGGCCGATGCGCCGGCCGGCGGGCGCACACGTGCTTGACGCCGGAGCCCGGTCCATCGGCCGCGTCTGAGATGCTGGCGCGGTGTCCCATCCATCGTTCGACGCGGGCCCGATAGCGGCCGACCCTCCGCACCGTACGGAGAACCCGCTGCTCACGCAGTCGTGGCTGGACCTGGCCTTCCTGCACTGGGCCGTGGACCCGGCCGATGTGGCACCGCTGCTCCCCACCGGAACCGTGCCCGACACGCTCGACGGGGTGAGCTACGTCGGGCTCGTCGCCTTCCGTATGCACCGCGTGGGGTGGTTCCGGCTGCCCGGCGTCCCGTATCTGGGGACCTTCCCGGAGACCAATGTCCGGCTCTACTCGGTGGACGAGCACGGACGGCGTGGGGTCGTCTTCCGTTCACTCGACGCCTCGCGGTTCATCCCCGTGGCGGTGGCCCGCGCCCTGTTCCGACTGCCGTACATGTGGTCGCGGATGGCCATCCGTCACACGGACGACACCATCACCTACGACAGCGCCCGGCGGTGGCCGGGGCCTCGCGGCGCGCACAGCAGGATCAGCATCCGCATCAGGGAGAGCATCGAGGCGCCGACCGACCTCGAACACTTCCTCACCGCTCGCTGGGGCATGCACAGCACGTTCTTCGGACGGCAGCTCTACCTGCCCAACACCCACCCCCGGTGGCCGCTGCACCGCGCCGACCTCATCGAGTGCGACGAGTCCCTCATCACGGCCGCCGGGCTCCCGGAACCCGTCGGCGACCCGGTGAGCGTCCTGTACTCGCCCGGGGTCCCCGTACGGTTCGGCCGCCCCGCCCGGCCGGGTGGCATCCCCACTCCCTGACGGCGCCGATCAGGGGTCTTCACCGTCGGCGGCGAGCGCCCTGTTGCGGCGTACGGACGACAGGAACGACGCACCGATCAGCACGACGCCGATCAGTCCGGTGATGATCTCGTTGATCTGGTACTGGATGGTGACCAGCAGGATCACGGCGAGCGCGCCGATCGCGTAGTGCGCGCCGTGCTCCAGGTAGACGTAGTCGTCGAGCGTGCCCTGGCGGACCAGGTAGACGGTCAGCGACCGGACGTACATGGCGCCGATGCCGAGACCCAGCGCCATGAGCACGATGTCGTTGGTGATGGCGAAGGCGCCGATGACACCGTCGAACGAGAACGACGCGTCCAGGACCTCCAGGTAGAGGAACATGAAGAACGCGGCCTTGCCCGCCAGGACCACGGCGGACGGCTCCTGTCCGCTGCGCCGCGCCTTCTCCTCGGCCTCGTGCTCGCGCTCCTCCTCCTCTTCGAGCCTGTCCTCGAAGAACCCGGAGAGTCCGCCCACCACGAGATACGTCACCAGACCCGCGACACCCGCGATGAGCACGGTCTCGCCCTTGTCGACGTGGGTGCCGCCGTGCTGATGGGCGTGGGTCGCAAAGGTGGTGGCGCTGATCAGCAGGACGATCAGGGCGATGCAGACCGACAGCATGTCGATCTTGCCGAGCTTGGCCAGCGGGCGTTCCAGCCAGCCGAGCCATTTGATCTCACGGTCGGTGAAGACGAAGTCGAGGAAGATCATCAGCAGGAACATTCCGCCGAACGCGGCGATCGAGGGATGCGCGTCCGTCACGAGTTCCTGGTAGCGCGGCTTGTCGGTCAGGGCGAGGTGCACCGCGTCGACCGGACTGAGCTGGGCGCTGACGGCGACGATGACGACCGGGAAGATCAGCCGCATACCGAAGACGGCGATCAGCACGCCGACCGTGAGGAAGATCGTCTGCCAGAAGGCGCTCATCTTCTTCAGGATCCCGGCGTTGATCACCGCGTTGTCGAACGACAGCGAGACCTCGAGCACGGTCAGGATCGCCACGACCCCGAGTGCCGTCCAGCCGTCGTAGAACACCGCCAGCACGAGACCGAGGGCGGTGACGCCGAACGACCAGCGAAACGTCTTCCACAGCATCCGCCATCCCCATCAATCGCGTAGGCAGACCGACATCACCCCACCATAGGCACTTCGGTCGCCCCGCGATCAGTTGACGTGCTGCTGCCAGTCAGGAGGCACCGCACCCTGCGGCCCGGGCGTCGGCTGCGCGAGGGGATGGGCGACGGGAGGCGGCAGTTGGGGGCCGCCTTCGTAGTACTGCTCCGTCTCGACGTTCCAGAACCACTCCTCCCCCGGTTCGAAGCTGGTGAGGAACGGGTGCCCCTCCTGCTTCGCGTGCCGCGTGCCGTGCTGCGACGGTGACGAGTCGCAGCAGCCGATGTGGCCGCACGCGGCGCAGCGGCGCAGATGCACCCACCAGCCCGGTCCGTCGCCGGCCAGGCACTCGGCGCACCCCTCGCCGCTGGGCTTCGCCGAGGGGTCGATCCCGGGAATCCGGTCGTCTGCCATGGCGTCTCTCCTCACTCAGCCGGAGGCTGGTTCGGTTCCGGTACCGCCGACGTCCTCGGGCGGCGGACTGTCGTCGTCCGTGGGGGGTGTGATGGGCAGACAGACGCGGAAACGTGTGTCGCCGGGCTGCGAATCGACCCGGATGTCGCCGTGGTGCTTGTTGACGACGATGCGATAGGAGATGTCGAGACCGAGTCCGGTGCCCTCGCCGACCGGTTTGGTGGTGAAGAAGGGCTCGAAGATCCGCGGCCGGACGTCGGCGGGGATGCCGGGGCCGGTGTCGCGGAACTCGACGAACAGCCGGTCGCCCTCGCGCCAGGTGGTGATGGTGAGGGTGCCGCTGCCGTTCATCGCCGAGAGCGCGTTGTCGATGAGGTTCGTCCACACCTGGTTGAGTTCGGCGCCGTACGCCGGGACGGATGGCAGCGTGCGGTCGAACTCCTTCACCACGCGCACACCGGAGGGAACCTTGGCCTGGAGCATCACGAGCGTGGCGTCGAGCAGTTCGTGCACGTCGACGGGCTGCTGGGCGGAGCGGTCGAGCTGCGAGTACTGGCGTGCCGCGTCGACGAGTCCGGAGATACGGCTGACGGCGTCCTCGATCTCGCTCATCAGCAGCTCGGTGTCGACGGTGTAGGTGAGCCACCCCACCGCTGCCTGCCGGTTCTCGTCGCCCAGGTCGTCGGTCGCGTCGGCCAGCCACTCGGGGTCGATACCACCGGCGACGAGGACGGGTGCGATGTCCCAGGGCCGGTCGACCTCGTGGTCCTCCAGCCAGTCGGCCACCTCGTCCTCGGCGTCGGACGACTCGATCGCCGACAGCTTGGGGGCGTTGGTGGCCCGCTGGACGGCCGCGTCCTGCATCTCCACCAGCCGGTGCAGTCGCGTCCCGTCCACCCGGCCGTCGGCGATGAGGGCGAGCTTGTGGCGCATCTTGGTGACCCTGTCGCGCAGGGTGTCCGTGGCCCGGACAGCCGCGGCCGCGGGGTTGTTGAGCTCGTGTGTGAGGCCGGCGGTGAGGGATCCGAGGGCGACCAGCCGTTCGCGTTCCCCGACGATGGTGTTGCTGGCCCGGGTCCCGAAGAAGAGTCCTTCGAGCAGATGCAGCGCCATCGGGAACCAGGTGCGGACGGCGTAGGAGAACTCGTCGGCGGGCAGGACGAAGAGTTCGACGTCGGTGATCGCTTCCAGGGTGTTGGGGTATGCCTGATCGACCCGGTCCCCCATGTAGGCCTGCGTGGCCCCGGCGTAGACGCCCCTCTGGTCGGTGCGGTTGAACTCGACGTCGTCACCGTGGACACGGCGGCCGATCGAGACCGTGCCGCTGAGCAGGACGAAGAAGCAGGTGGCGTCCTCACCCTCGGAGTACACGGGCGAGCCGGCCGGCCGTGTCTCGACGCGGCCGCGTTCGGACAGCCACTGCAACTGCTTGTCGTCGAGCGACTCGAAGAGGAACAGTTCCTGAAGTTCGGCCGGGGTGAGCCCGGTGCGCGGGCCCGGGTCGTTCATGGCGCCTCCAGATAGCGGTGCACCAGGGAGACGGCCATGGCGCCCTCACCCACCGCGGATGCGACCCGTTTGACGGAATCAGCGCGTACGTCACCGGCGGCGAAGACTCCGGGCACGCTGGTTTCGAGGTGGTACGGGTCCCGGGACAGCGGCCAGTGGGCGGGCCTCGCCCCTTCGGTCAGCAGGTCGGGACCGGTGAGCACGAAACCGCGGCCGTCGCGGGCCACGACGCCGTCCAGCCAGTCGGTGGGCGGCTCGGCGCCGATGAAGATGAACAGCCAGGAGGTGTCGGTGGTCACCACGTCCCCGGTCCGGTTGTCGCGCAATGTCAGGCGTTGCAGATGCCTGTCGCCCTCGCCGCCCGTCACTTCGGTGTGCGGATGGACCTCGATGGTGTCGATGGCGCTGATCTGCTGCACGAGGTAGTACGACATGGACCGGATCAAGTCGGCGCCGCGGACGAGGAGATGGACGCGCCGCGCGTAGCGGGAGAAGTAGACGGCGGCCTGGCCGGCGGAGTTGGCGCCGCCGACGATGTACACGTCCTCGCCGGAGCAGTTCGCGGCCTCGAAGGACGCCGAGCCGTAGAAGACGCCCGCTCCGGTGAACTCGTCCAGGCCCTCTCCCTCCAGGCGGCGGTACGACACTCCGGTGGCGAGGACCACCGTGTGCGCACCGATGGAGGTGCCGTCACTGAACCGCAGCACCCGGCCGGCTCCCGCAGCTTCCAGGGCGACCACCTCGCGGGCGCTGAGGATCTCGGCGCCGAAACGGGTGGCCTGGCGGCGGGCCCGGTCGGTGAGCTGCGCCCCGGAGACTCCGTCCGGGAAGCCGAGGTAGTTCTCGATGCGGCTGCTCTGGCCGGCCTGCCCGCCCGTCGCCCTCCGCTCCACGAGGACGGTCCGCAGGCCCTCGGACGCCGCGTAGACGGCGGCCCCGAGGCCGGCGGGGCCTGCACCGATCACCACGACGTCGTAGAAGTCGGAGGCCGGTGTCGTGCTCAGGCCGACCTGGGCGGCGAGCTCGGCCTCGGTCGGCGACTGCAGGGTCTTGCCGTCGGACGTGATCACCAGCGGTACGTCGTCGGCGCTCAGGCCCGCCGCGTCCAGGAGCCGTCTGCCCTCGGGCTCGTCGGCCGCGATCCAGCGGTAGGGGACGAGGTTGCGGGCGAGGAACTCCCGCACCGCGAAGGAGGGCGCCGACCAGCGGTGGCCGACGATCCGGGTCTCCCCCGCCCCTCGTTCGGGAGCGTTCGACCACAGCTCCAGCAGGGAGTCCAGCACCGGGTAGAGGTTCTCCTCCGGAGGGCTCCACGGCTTGAGCAGATAGTGGTCGAGGTCGACGATGTTGATCGCGTCGATGGCGGCCCCCGTGTCGGCGTACGCCGTCAGCAGGACGCGTCTGGCCAGCGGGAAGAGGTCCATCGCCGCTTCCAGGAACTGCACGCCGTTCATCGTCGGCATGCGGTAGTCGGCGATCATCACGGCGAGGGGTTCGCCCCGCAGCTTGACCTCGCGCAGAGCCTCCAGCGCCTCTTCGCCCGACGGTGCCCGGAGCACGCGGTACCGGTCGCCGTACCGGCGACGGAGGTCGCGAGCGATGGCTCGGGAGACTCCTGGATCGTCGTCGACGGTCAGGATGGTCGGCTTCGCCATGCCCACCATCATGCGCCGCACCCCTCACGAATGCGATGTGAATGCCCGACGAGGGCGGATCCGGCGGTCGGGGCGGCGCCCGGTGGAGGCTGCCGCCAGATTTTTCGGCAGATCGTCCGGAGGCTGTCGAAAACGCGGCCCGTGCTTCTACCTACCTGTGAGGGCGCCCCAGGAGGGGCTCCCCGGACAGAGGGAGACCACCATGAAGTACATGCTGCTCATGCAGTTCAGCGCGGACATGCAGGACGCGCTGCCGCCGATCACCACCTGGTCCGCCGACGAGATCAAGGCGCACATGGCCTTCATGAACGAGACCAATCAGCAGCTCACGGCCAGCGGCGAGCTCGTCGACGGCCAGGGACTGGCCATGCCGGAGACGGCCAAGATCGTCCGGGGGCACGGCAGCGGGGCACCGGTGGTGACCGAGGGCCCCTTCCCCGAGACCAAGGAGTTCCTCGCCGGCTACTGGATCGTGGACTGCCCGACCCCCGAGCGTGCCGTCGAGATCGCGGCGGGCGTGTCGGCCGCTCCCGGCCCCGGCGGAGCGCCGCTGAACATGCCGATCGAGGTGCGGCAGGTGATGTCGGCCCCGACGGCCGACCTGTAGGAGGAAGCGGTGGGGCCCTCACCCCGGCCCCACCCGCCGCCCGGCCGATCGACGCCTGCCGACGCCTGCCGACGCCTGTCGACGCTGATCGAGGACAAGGACCACGACGCTGACCGACCTGCCCGAGTCCGTGAGCGACCTGCTGCGCCGCCTGGCGCCGCAGGTCGTCGGCGTACTCACCCGGCGCTACGGCGACTTCGAGACGGCCGAGGACGCGACCCAGGAGGCTCTGCTCGCGGCCACCCACCAGTGGCCGGAGGAAGGGCTGCCGCGCAATCCGCGCGGCTGGCTGATCAAGGTCGCGCAGCGGCGGATGACGGAGCAGGTCAGGAGCGAGCAGGCCCGGCGCCGCCGGGAGGAACTGGTCGCCGCGCAGCACCCGGCGGACCGGCGGACCGCGCCGGCGGCGGACACCGCGCACGGTGCGGACCACGACGACACACTCATGCTGCTCTTTCTGTGCTGCCACCCCGCGCTGTCGCCCGAGGCGGCGATCGCGCTCACGCTGCGTTCCGTCGGGGGTCTGACGACGGGCGAGATCGCCCAGGCGTTCATGGTTCCGGAGCCCACGATGGGCCAGCGGATCAGCAGGGCGAAGCAGCGCATCAAGACGTCGGGGATCCCGTTCCGCATGCCGGACCGCGAGGAGTGGCCGGACCGGCTGGACGCGGTTCTCCAGGTGCTGTACCTGATCTTCAACGAGGGTCACACGAGCAGTGCGGGCCCGGATGTCCGGCGCGTCGAGCTCTCGACCGAGGCGATCCGGCTGACGCGCGCCGTGCGGGCCCAGCTCCCCGACGACGGCGAAGTCACCGGGCTGCTGGCCCTGATGCTTCTGAACGACGCGCGCGGACCGGCGCGGACCGGCCCCGCCGGTGAACTGATCCCCCTGGCGGAACAGGACCGGGGCCTTTGGGACGCGGAGGCGATCACCGAGGGCGTCGCCCTGATCACCGCCGCGCTGCCGCGCGGCCCGGTCGGCCCGTACCAGGTGCAGGCGGCGATCGCCGCGGTGCACGACGAGTCGCCGACCGCCGAGGAGACGGACTGGCCGCAGATCCTCGCGCTGTACGGCGTGCTGGAGCGCATCTCCGCCAACCCGTTCGTCGTACTGAACCGGGCCGTCGCCGCCGCCATGGTGCACGGCCCCGACGCCGGGCTGAAGGTACTGGAGGACCTGGCGTCCGACGCGCGGCTCAAGGACCACCACCGGCTGTACGTGGTGCGCGCCCATCTGCTGCGGATGGCCGGGGACCGGGAGGGGGCCGTGGCGGACTACCGGGCCGCCGCCAACCGGACGGCGAGCCTCCCGGAGCGGCACTACCTCACCATCCAGGCGGCCGAACTCGCGGCGGAGGGCGAGGGCGGGGCCGCGCACTCCTAGGAGCGGACAGGTGCGCGGGCCACTTCTCAGATACTGAAGCGCTCCTTGGCCAGCAGCGGGCGCACCCGTGAGCCGAACCCCCCAGTGATGAACGGCTGTTGCAGCAGACCCGGGCGCAGCTCCTGAGCCAGGGCCGCGGCGATCATGCCCTGGTCGAGTGCCAGGACGAAGTCGCTGACGCGGCCGGTGCGGACGTTCACGGAGTCACGGAAACCGTAGCCGTCGTCGTATGCCCCGAAGTCCCTGTCGATCGCCCGCAGATTGGCGAGGGCGTCCCGTCGGGCGTAGGGCAGGGCCAGGAAGGAGGCGTGCGGGGTGACCACACCGTTGGTGTACGCCGATGCGGGCGGCAGCGGTTCGCCCGGGGTGACGTACGTGCGGTCGGTGTTGGAGGCGTAGCCGTCGGCCTGCATGCCGATGGCGTCGACGCCGTACTCCTGATAGCCGCCCTCCGGCACATTGCACGGCGAGAATCCCCAGTAGCCGTACCGTGCCTCGAAGAGGCCGTGCTCGATGTGGGAGCGGACGAAGCGGTGGTGGGTGATGCCCCAGGACCGCGGTGACCAGGAGGCCTCGGGGACGAAGAGCGGCACCATCAGCGCCTCGAACATCGAGCCACCCCAGGTGGGGACCAGCTTGCGGCCGCGGTAGGTGTAGTGCCCCTGCCAGAGCCGGACACCGTCGACGGTGTCGTACGCACCCTGCGGCATCTGCTCCTGCTCGTGTTCGGGGAGCATGGTGCGCAGCATGTGCCAGTAGTGCTCGCCGGGCAGCGAACCGTCCGCGATGCCGAGGTAACTGGCCATCCGCGGTTCGGTGTTGAGGGCGCCGTAGTGGTGCGGGGTCGGCTCCCCCGTGTCCGTCCAGAAGCCGCCGCGCAGCTGGCCGGGCCCGGCCACCGGGTCGGCGGGGTCGTACGGCGTGTAGAAGTACGACCAGTCCGCGGCGGCGAGGAGCCGGGCGATCCGGCTGCGCAGGCGCGGCTCGGCGGATGCCGCGACGCGCAGTCCGGTGACCAGCCAGGCGTTGTCGACGGAGGAGAGGAAGGGCCGGACCGGGTCTCCGGTGCCGGGCCAGTTCGTCAGGACCGAACCGTCGTGCGCGTCGTACCAGTTGAGCCAGAAGCCGTGATGGCGTTCCAGCTTCTCGACGGAGGCGACGGTTCGGGTGAGGCGGCGGTGCAAGGTGTCACCGTCGATGACGCCCAGGCCGGCCGCGGCGACAGTGGCCCACAGTCCGCATCCGATGTTCGTCGGGGACGTGTTCCGCGAGACGACGGGGCCGCCGGGCCGACCGAGGTCCAGCGTGTCGGCGGCCAGACCGATGTCGGTCGTCATGGCCTCGATCGAGCGGTAGGTGTCGCGGAACCAGCGGCGCAGCAGCGCCGATTCGGACTCGGTCCGGCCGGCGGCGGTGGCGCTTCCGGCCGAGGGCAGGGAGAGGGCGGCGGCCCCTGCGGTGGTGGCTGCGAGGAACGAACGACGGTCCATGCGGATCCGGCTCCTGAAGTCTGGGGACTGGGAGAGGTGGCTGTTCGTGCAGGCGTGTCGGGTCGGTCGGGCGGCGGACGGGCCCGGGAGGGGGGAGCGGGGGACGGGCGGATGTCAGGGTCCGCCCGTCCCCGGTCCGTACCGGGCGGTGCTGCCCGGTGGCGCGGCGTCCGGCAGGGGGTGCCGGTGCGATGTCAGCGGTGGATGCGAGTGGGCCGTTCAGCCTTCGCCGCGCGGGAGTTCGCGGCTGCGCCCGAGCCCACCGAGCCAGACCGCGGACGGTTTGGCGGTACGCGCGAACGTCTCGGGGTCGACGGCGATCAGGCCGAAGGTGGGCCGGTACGAGCCCCATTCGTAGTTGTCGAGTGCGCTCCAGGCGAGATAGCCCTGGATGTCGAGGCCGTCCTCGATCGCCCGCGCCACTTCGTTCAGCGCGCCGGTCAGGTAGTCGACGCGGCGCGTGTCGTCGGCCGTGGCGATGCCGTTCTCGGTGACGACGAGCGGCACGTCGCCGACGATGTCGGCGGTGTGACGCAGCGCGTGTCCGACGGCCGCCGGATAGTACTCCCACTGGGTGAGCGTGCGTTCGGCGTCCTCGGGGGCGGGGATCGGTCCGTCGGCTCCGATGCGCGTACGGGTGTAGGACTGCACGCCGACCCAGTCGTCGTCCCGCGCGGCCTCCAGGAAGACGTCCTCGCGCGGGTGCCGGTAGGCCGCCGTGACCTCTTCGGCGCCGGGCAGGGCCTGGTAGACCTGGTTGGCGATCGTCCAGCCGACTTTGATCTGCGGATTGAGGGCCCGGACCTCCTTGACGGCGGCGCGGTGGGCCTCGATGACCGCGCAGGTCGTCTCCTCGTCGGGGGTGGGCAGTCCGGCCGGCGGGAAGCCCACGTCGCCCGCCTTGGCCGCTCCCGCCATCACGGCGATCATGTTGGGCTCGTTGATGGTGCACACGTACGGCACACCCTCGGCGATCACCGGCGCCGTCGCGGCGACGTAGCGGGCGAACAGGGCGACGGCTCCCTCGGCGGTCCAGCCGCCCCGCTCGTCGAACCACCGCGGGACCGTGAAGTGGTGCAGCGTGACCATCGGGCGCAGCCCGCGGGCGATCGCACCGTCCACCATGCGCCGGTAATGCGCGAGTTCGGCGCGCGAGAAATGGCCGGGCGCCGGTTCGATCCGGGCCCATTCGATGCTGAACCGGTAGTCGGTGAACCCGAGTCCGGCCAGCAGGTCCATGTCCTCGTCCCAGCGGTGGTAGCTGTCGCAGGCGTCGAGGCTGGGCTCCTCGATGTGGGAGGTACCGCTGTGCTCCCTGTGCCACCAG
This sequence comes from Streptomyces sp. NPDC058685, assembly GCF_042714725.1. Taxonomy (NCBI): domain Bacteria; kingdom Bacillati; phylum Actinomycetota; class Actinomycetes; order Kitasatosporales; family Streptomycetaceae; genus Streptomyces; species Streptomyces sp. NPDC058685. The sequence continues at coordinate 75,527 of NZ_JBHXSL010000019.1, read as the reverse complement.
TCGCTGTTGGTGTTGTTGCCCTCGATCTGGTGGGCGGCGGTGGACGCGCCCCACAGGAAGCCGTCGGGGAAGGGGGTCGTGCTGTGCGTCATCGTGAGAACTCTCCGGTACGGACGGTGGGGGGGATCGGGGGCCCGGGGCTCGCTACTTCATGCCCGCGGTCGCGATGCCCTGGGTGAAGTGGCGTTGCAGGGCGATGAACACGATCAGGACGGGCAGGACGACCAGGAACGATCCGGCCATGAGCATGCCGTTGGAGCCCGCCGACTTGTTCGGGTCGGTCGCGAAGGTGGCCAGCGCCACCGGCAGCGTGTACTTGTCGGGGTCGTTGGTGGCGATCAGCGGCCAGACGAAGTTGTTCCAGGAGCCGAGGAAGGTCAGGATCGACAGGGTCGCGAGGGCGGGTTTCACCAGCGGCATCACGATCCGCCAGAAGATGAACCACTCCCCGGCGCCGTCGAGGCGGGCCGCCTCCAGCAGGTCGTCGGGGATCGACAGCATGAACTGCCGCATGAGGAACACCCCGACGGCGCCCGCGGCGAACGGCAGCACCAGCCCGGCGTACGAGTCGATCAGCTGAAGTCTGCTCATCAGGACGAAGAGCGGCAGCAGCATCAGATTGCCGGGCACCATCAGCGCACCGAGGACGATGGCGAAGACCTTGCCACGGCCGCCGAAGTCCAGCTTGGCCAGCGCGTAGCCGAGCATCGAGCAGAAGACCAGGTTGCAGACGGTCACGAACACGGCGACGATCACCGAGTTCATGAAGTACAGCGGCATGTCGAGCCGGTCGAGCAGCTCGGTGAAGTGCTGGAACGTCCACTCCGTCGGAATCCAGACCGGAGGACTGGCGGTCAGTTCGCGGTCCGTCTTGAAGGCGGACAGGACCATCCACAGGAACGGCGCCGCCATCACCAGCAGTCCCGCGGACACGACGACGTAGACCGCCGGCCTGCGGATGCGGGAGGCGCCTCGGATGCCCGGAGCTCGGGTACCGCTCATGACGTGTTGTCCTTCAGCAGTCGGAGCTGGAGCACCGTGACGGCCATGATGACCACGAACAGGACGTACGCCATGGCGCTCGCGTAGCCCATGTGGAAGAAGTTGAAGCCCTCGCGGTACATGTGCAGGGAGACCGTGAGCGTGGAGTCCGAGGGGCCGCCCTGTGTCATCACGAAGGGTTCCTCGAAGACGTTGAGGTAGCCGATCGTGGTGATGACGGTCGCGTACAGCGTCGTCGGCCGCAGGAGGGGCACGGTGATCCGCCGGAGCTCCTGGAAGGGTCCGGCGCCGTCGAGCCGCGCGGCCTCGCGCACTTCGGTGGGGATGGCCTGGAGCCCTGCGATGAACAGCACCATCACGGTGCCGAGGTTCCGCCAGACCGCCATCGCGATGAGCGACGGCATGGCGAGCGTCTCCGACCCCAGGAAGTCGGGTGCGGTGAAGCCGGCTTCGGCGGCGAGGCCGGCGATCAGGCCGTCCGTCGGGTCGAGGACGAAGCGCCATACGACGGCGACGGCGACGATGCTCGTGACGACGGGCGCGTAGAAGCCGACGCGGAAGAAGGTCCGGGCGCGGTCGATGCCGTTGTTCAGCAGGACGGCGACGAGCAGGCCGAGCAGGACCGTCACCGGGACGCCGACGACCACGAAGTACGCGGTGTTGAACAGCGCCTCGAGGAACTTCTCGTCCTCGAACAGCTTGGTGTAGTTCTCCAGGCCGATGAACTCGGCGTCGAGCGGGTGGGTGACATTGCGCAGCCCGAAGTCGGTGAAGCTCATGAGGAGCGTGGCGACGATCGGGAATGCCATGAACACGGCGAACAGGACGAGGAAGGGTGTGGAGAACAGCCACCCGGCGGCGTTCTGCCTGCCGAGGCGGCGCGGTGGCCGCGTCTTCGCGGCCGGTGTGGTCGTGGTGCTCATGGCTATCGGGAGACCAGGTCCTCGACACCGGACTGGGCCTTGCCGGCGGCCTCCTGCCCGGAAGCCTTGCCCTGCGTGACCGACTCCAGCGCGGTGTCGACCGAGGCGGAGATCTCCGACCAGGTGGGCAGGGTGGGCGTGGACTTCGCGGTCTTCATCTGCTGGAAGAACACCTTCATGCCGGGGTCCTGCGCCAGCTCGCCGGAGGACCAGGCGGCGAGGTTGGCCGGGAGGTCGTGGGTGCGGCGGTACCAGTCGGCCTGGGCCTGTGCGCTGGTGAGATGGGCGACGAATTCCTTGGCGGCGGCCTTGTGTTCGCTGTCCCTGGAGATCACCAGGCTGGACCCGCCGGCCATCGAGGTGGAGGACTTCGCGGTCGGCACGTCGGCGACCGCCCACTTGCCCTTGAGGTCCGGGTACTGCTCGTCGATCAGGGTCCTGATCCACGGGCCGGAGAAGAACATCGGGACGTTGCCGGTGTTGAAGTCCTTCAAGGGGTCGTACCCGGGCTGCACGCTCTTGGTGCTGAGGCCCTTGTCGAAGAAGGCGCCGTACTGCTCGAACGCGCCGACCGCCGCGGGGCTGTTCACCACGGCCTTGCCGCTCTTGTCGACGATCTCACCGCCCGCCGAGTACAGGAACGGGTAGAAGCTCTGGACGGTGTCCAGACCACGGGGCTGGAGATAGATGCCCCACTTGGTCTTCGCCTTGTCCTGATACGCGGACGCCATGCTCTCCAGCTCGGCGAAGGTCGCCGGGGGCTTGCCGACCCCCGCCTTCTGCGCGAGGTCGGTGCGGTAATAGAGGACGCGGGTGTCCACGTACCAGGGAACGCCGTAGGCCTCGCCGTCGACGACGCCCTGCTCCCAGCCGGCGGGGAAGAAGTCCTTCTTGTCGAAGGTCTTGGTGTCCACCGGCTCCAGCACACCGAGTTCGGCGAACTCGCCCATGTACGTGCTGCCCATCTGCATCACGTCCGGCAGGGTCCCGGCGGCGGCCGCGGAGACGAGCTTCTGGTGGGCGACGTCCCAGCCGATCGGGGTGACCTTGACGTCGATCTTGGGGTTGGCCTTGGTGTACTCCGCGGCCACCGCGCCGAGCTTCTCGCCCTCGGCTCCCATCGCCCAGACGGTCAGTGTCTGTTCGGCATCGGCGGCGACTCCCTCACCTCCCGACCCGCATGCGGTGAGTCCGCAGGCCAGCGATATCGCCAGGGCGGCCGAAACGGTTCGAGCGGTGCGGTGCATGGACGGCTCCTCCTTGAGCTCCGCAATGTATGCGCAGTCTGTAAGCGCATACATCACTCTCATGCAGCCTTTCCGGCCACCGCAAGAGGGGCTCAGGTCACGTTCTCGCAACGGGCGCGATGGGCGTGGGTGCCCGTCGAAGGCTAGGTGGAGGCTTTGCGGAACGAAAGTGGCAGATGTGATTCCGCATGCTGCGCACGATGCGGAGGTATGCCGTCCGAGCGCCCGGGCTCTCCCGGATTGAGGCGGTACCACCTGCAACGGGGGCGCGGGGTGCGGCATGCAGGCGCCTGGGGCAGGGGGACGTTCAGTGCCGCGACGTGAGGAACTCGTGGTGCGCCCGACAGGCGGGGTAACGGCGTACGCAGGGACACGGCGCGCCGCGTGAGCAGGGCCGCGGTACGGCCCGCGTCTTCGGGATGCGCTCTTCGGGAGGCGCAGGGGCGCAGCGTGCCCAGACTTGCGTGCGCGCAGGGTCGCAGTGTGCCGGAGGTGCGGCTGTGCGGCTGTGCCCCGCATGCGCGGCGTCGCGTGCGCGGGGTGCGCAGCACGGTAGCCGGGAATGCGCCCGTTTGCGCGCGAACAGCCCGCCCCGGTTACCCCGTACCGCCGGCCCGCTCAGCCGCACCCGCAACTCGCGCGCCGGGCCAGGGAGACGGGGAGGACCATCGAGACAGGTGGGCTGTCGCGGTCGCCCGTGAGGCGTCGGACCAGCAGGTCCACCGCCTCCTCCCCCAGCCGGCGCATCGGCTGCCGGACCGTCGTCAGCGCGGGCCGGACCAGTCGGCTGAGCGGAATGCCGTCGAAGCCGGTGACCGCGATGTCCTGCGGCACCCGGACGCCCCGGCGTTCCAGCGCGCGCAACGCCCCCACCGCCATTTGATCGTTGGCGAAGAGCAGCGCCTGCGGACGCTCCCCCGCCCGGTCGAGCAACGCGTTCGCGGCGCGCTCGCCCTCCGGCTGCGTCATCATCGGGGCGCGCAGGTCCGGAGCGTCGGGCACCGGCAGACCGGCCTCCGCGCACGCCTCGCGGAAGCCACGGAAGCGCGCCTCGGCGTCCGGCGAGTGCTCCTCGCTCCCGACGAAGGCGAGCCGGGTGAGGCCGTGGTCCCGGATGAGATGGCGCGCCAGTTCCCGCTCGCCGTCCGTGTTGGCCACCTCGATGTGGTCGAGGTGGTCGATCTCGCGCGGTCCCGCCAGCATCACCACCGGCAGCCGTCGTGAGATCAGCTCCAGGTCCTCGGTCGGTACGGTGCGTGCGAGGACCGCGAAGCCGTCGACCCGCCCGGCCACCTTCGCGACCAGGCTCTCGGGCCCGCCCTCCAGCGATGCCGCGATCAGCAGCGCGTAGCCGTGCCGCCTGGCCTCCCGCTCCATACCGCGGATGATCTGGTCGGAATAGAGCATCACCGCCGAGTCGTCGTACTCGTCGTCCGACTCGCCACCGCTCTCCGCGGCCGGGTCCGCGTAGTCGGGGAAGCAGAGTCCGAGTACGCCCGTGCGCCGGCTGGCCAGTCCGCGCGCGTTTCCGCTCGGTACGTATCCGAGGGCCCGAGCCGCCTCCAGGACGCGGTCTCGGGTCTGGGCCCGGACGGAGTCGGGGTTGCGGTAGACCCGCGAGACCGTGGCGATCGAGACGCCCGACCGTTCGGCGACGTCGTACACCGTGGGGGCACTCACCCGACCGACCGTCCATTCACCGTTCGACACCCAGGCGCTTTCCGGGAAACGACCCCGGTGAAAGCGCATTCACAGTAGGCCGCGACCCGGTGTACGGGCAAGGCGGTCCTGCCGTGGCGGCGCCATCGGGGCCCCATGACGTCAGGGCTCGATCCGACGGGGGCGGCCCGGACGGTCCGCGGGCTCGGAACGCCTGCGGGCTCAGACCCGGGGCACCGCTCCGCAGGGATCGTGGGATGACACCCCGACCGGAATGGTCCAGACCTATTGACGCACTGGTCTAGTCCTCTTAATCTCTGCGTCACCTGCGCGGATCCGGTCCCGGGCGGTGCGCACCTCCGGGACCAACTGCACCCATCCCCATGCCAGTTGTTGTGCGAGGCCGATCAACCCTGTGCCCGCGGGTGCAGGGGGACCCCCACCAGGAGGATCCGACCGTGCTGTCCCTCACCCGTACCAGAGCATCGCTGCTCGCAGCCGGCGCAGCCGCCGCCGCGCTGCTCGCCGGCTCACTGTCCTCAGGCGTCTCGCACGCCGCCGCCCAGGAGTCCTGTCGACCCGACGGGCTCTACTCGACCCCGGGCGTCGACGTCCCCTACTGCTCCGTCTACGACGCCGAGGGCCGGGAGAAGATGGGCGCGGACCACCAGCGCCGCGTCATCGGCTACTTCACCGGCTGGCGCACCGGCAAGGACGGCACGCCCGCCTACCTCGCCTCGGACATCCCGTGGAGCAAGGTCACCCACATCAACTACGCCTTCGGGCACATCGACTCCGCCAACCGGCTGTCGGTGGGCGCGGACACCCCGGCCAACGCCGCCACCGGCATGACCTGGCCCGGGGTCGCCGGGGCCGAGATGGACCCCGCCCTGCCCTACAAGGGGCACTTCAACCTGCTGACGAAGTTCAAGAAGCAGCATCCCGACGTGAAGACACTGATCTCCGTCGGCGGCTGGGCCGAGACCGGCGGATACTTCGCCGAGGGCGGCGAGCGGGTGAACTCCGGCGGCTTCTACTCGATGGCCACCAACGCCGACGGCTCGGTGAACCAGGCCGGCATCGACACCTTCGCCGAGTCGGCCGTCACCTTCATCAAGAAGTACGGGTTCAACGGCGTCGACATCGACTACGAGTACCCGACATCGATGAAGGACGCCGGGAACCCGCTCGATCACCAGCTCTCCAACGCCCGTCGTGCCGGCATCGTCAAGGGCTACGCGGCGCTGATGAAGTCCCTGCGCGAGAAGCTCGACCGCGCGGGCGCCGCGGACGGCAAGCACTATCTGCTCACCGTGGCCGCCCCCTCGTCCGGCTATCTGCTGCGCGGCATGGAGACCTTCCAGGTCCAGAAGTACCTGGACTACGTCAACATCATGTCCTACGACCTGCACGGCGCCTGGAACGAGTACGTGGGCCCCAACGCCTCGCTGTTCGACGACGGCAAGGACGCCGAACTGGCCTCCGCCGGTGTGTACTCCACCTCCCAGTACGGCGGCATCGGGTACCTCAACACGGACTGGGCGTACCACTACTTCCGCGGCTCGATGCCCGCCGGCCGGATCAACATCGGTCTGCCCTACTACACCCGCGGCTTCAAGAACGTGCAGGGCGGCACCGACGGGCTCTGGGGCAAGGCGGCCACCACCACCTGCCCGGCGGGGTCGGGGCTCACCAAGTGCGGTGACGGTGCGGTGGGCATCGACAACCTCTGGCACGACAAGGACACCGCGGGCAACGAGTCCCCGGCCGGCTCCAACCCGATGTGGCACGCCAAGAATCTGGAGAAGGGCGTGGTCGGCGACTACGTCACCAGGTACGGCTTCCCCGCGAACACCACGCTGACCGGCACCTACGCCCGCAAGTACGACGCGACACTGGTCGCGCCCTGGCTGTGGAACGCGCAGAAGAAGGTCTTCCTGTCCACCGAGGACGAGCAGTCGGTCGCCGCCAAGGCGGACTATGTCGTCGACCGCGGCATCGGCGGCACGATGATCTGGGAGCTCGCGGGCGACTACCGGTGGAATGCCGCCAAGGGGCAGTACGAGACGGGTGACACCCTGACCACCGCGATGTACGAGAAGTTCCGGACCGCCGCTCCGTACGGCGCCAGAAGGGCCGCGACCGCCCTGCCCGCCGAGGCGGTCAAGGTGGACGTGGACTTCGGCCAGTTCCCCCTCGGCGACTCCAACTACCCGATCAGCCCCAAGCTCAGGATCACCAACAACACGAAGTCGGCGCTGCCCGGGGGTACGGAGTTCCAGTTCGACTACGCCACCTCGGCGCCGGCCAACGCCAAGGACCAGTCCGGCTTCGGGACCACGATCGTGCGCAGTGATCACACCGGCAGCAACATCGGCGGTCTGAAGGGCGACGTCAACCGGGTGTCGCTGAAGTTGCCGGCCTGGCAGACCCTGGCACCCGGCGCCTTCGTCGAGCTGGACTTCGTGTACTACCTGCCGACGTCCACCCCCTCCAACTGGACGGTGACGTTCGGCGGCAGGACCTACGGACTCGCCGGTGATCTGACGCGCGGTACGACGGTGGTCGAGCCGGGTTCGGGCACCGGACCGAGCCCGGACCCCTCACCCGACCCGACCGGTCCGGGCACCTGCACGGCCCCCGCGTGGAGCGCCGGCACCGAGTACGGCAACCCCACGACGGTGTCCCACAAGGCGCACCAGTGGAAGTCCAAGTGGTGGACGAAGGGCGAGGAGCCCGGCACCACCGGTGAATGGGGTGTGTGGCAGGACCTCGGCGCCTGCTGACCTTCTCGGCGGACCGAACTCGCTTCTGCGGTGGCACAGTTCTCTCCTGTGCCACCGCAGACGCGTCCGTTAGCACAGCGCCGAGTGCCACGGGGCGAAAAGGCAGGGGGACGGCCGGATTGTCGCGGAACCGCCACCCTTTCGGACAAGGATCGACGACTTGAGGGTCCTCAGACAACCGGTTCGGGCGTCCCGCGTTCTGACAGGTCGGCCAGGCTCCGATCAGAACCGATCGGGTCATTCCGCTGGCTCCTGAGGACGAGGAACCGATGACCAGACCTCACCGCAATCGTCTCTGGCGCGCCGCATTCGCGGGCTCCGCCGCGCTGGCTGTGATCGCCGGCGTCGCCGCCGCCGCACCCGACGCCGCCAAGGCACAGACCACACCCAAGCTTCGGCTGATCGCCGCCTCCACCGCTGTCACTCTCGACCGGGACGAGGAGTCCGGGGTCTATCTCGACCTCGGCACCTACCTGACCGCCGAGGGCGCGCCCCTGGAGTTCCAGGTGAAGCGCACGTCCTACAAGGACCCTGTCGTGGCCCAACAGGTCATCCGCCAGGGGAAGAAGACCACGACCAAGACGCTGCCGAAGGGCCTCGTCAAGGACTTCACCGGCCTGGCCGGCTTCCTCCAGGTCACCATCACCGACAAGAACGGGAAGAAGGTCCTCAGCAAGCAGGAGACCTTCTGCCCGAACAACGCGTCCGGCCGCATCCGCCCGGACGCCCCGGCAAAGTCGAAGTATCCCGAGAGCTGTCCCACCAACCCCTTCACCCTCGGCTCGGTCTGGGGTGTCGAGAACGGCTGGGCCTCCAACACCTACCTCGGGTACTACTCCGAGCCGGTGGACCTGCCGGTGGGTGAGTACACCGCCAAGCTGTCGGTGACCAAGGCGTACCGCGATCTGTTCGGCATGCCCAACGAGACCAAGTCGCTCAAGGTGACCGTGCGCCAGAGCCCGCCGGGGGAAGGCCGGACCCCGCCCGGGGAAGGAGTGAGCCCGTCGAAGACCGGTCACTCCGGCCACGGCGCCGCCCACGGGAAGCCGGCCGCCGGATCCGGGCACGCCTACCACGAGGGCCGGGGGGCCGACGCGCCCGCGCCGCCCGCCCTGCCGTACGCGCTGAAGGCCGCCCGCGCGGCCGGTCACCTCGGTGACGGCCCGGGCCACACCGACGGCTCCCGGATCGCTCCCGCCCTCACGCCCAACGCCAAGCGTCCGACCGGCCGGGCGAGTGTGCCCAACGTGCCCAAGCCCGACCTGCGTTCGCTGCCGGCCTGGGACATCGGCATCTCCGACGGCGAGGACGGCGACGTCCCCGGCAAGGACTACATGGTCTTCAGCGCCAACGTGTGGAACGCCGGTCCCGCGCCGCTCGTCGTGGACGGTTTCCGCAGCCCCGGCAAGGACCTGATGGACGCCTACCAGTACTTCTACGACGCGAAGGGCAAGCAGGTCGGCTACACCCCCACCGGCACCATGGAGTGGGACCCGCGCATCGGCCACGAGCACTGGCACTTCACCGACTTCGCCAGCTACCGCCTGCTGAGCGCCGATCAGAGCGAGATCGTCCGCAGCGGCAAGGAGGCCTTCTGCCTGGCCAACACGGACGCGATCGACTACACGGTGAAGAATGCCAACTGGCACCCGTTCAACACCGATCTGTCCACCGCCTGCGGTCAGCAGAGCTCGATCTCGGTGCGTGAGGTCCTGGACGTGGGCTCCGGCGACACCTACACCCAGTACCGTCCCGGCCAGTCCTTCGACGTGACGGACCTGCCCAACGGCACGTACTACATCCAGGTCATCGCCAACCCCGAGAAGCGGCTTCAGGAGACGAACCTCAAGAACAACGTCGCCCTGCGCAAGGTCGTCCTCAGTGGCAAGGCGGGTGCCCGCAAGGTCACCGTTCCTCCGCACGACCTGATCAACGCCCCCTGAGGCACGGACACCCAGCACGAAGGCCCGGTCACCTCTCGGAGGTGGCCGGGCCTCTTTGCCGCTCTCAGTCCACCGGCCAGGTGTGGACGGGTGCGTTGAGATGCATGTAGTCGCTGTACTGCCGGGTCATCCGGCGCAGCGCCTCGCGGGAGCCGACGTGGCTGGAGTCGGCGATGTGATGGAACATCTCCTTCTGCCAGACCGCCCCGTTGCGGCCCGTGACGCACCGCTGCTCGATGATCCCCAGCAGCGGCTCCCGCCATGCCGCGTCCATGCCGGACCGCTCCAGCCCCTGGTGCGCCAGCGGCAGCAGCCGGCGCAGCACCAGCTCGACCACGGGCACCTCCCCCATGCCGGGCCAGTACAGCCGTGCGTCGATCCCGTTCCGCGCGGCGGCGTGCAGATTGTCCTCCGCGGCCGAGAACGACATGCGGGACCAGACCGGACGCTCCTCGTCGACCAGCGCGCGGGTCAGACCGTAGTAGAACGCTCCGTTGGCAAGCACATCCGCGACCGTGGGCCCGGCGGGGAGTACGCGGTTCTCCACGCGCAGATGCGGTTTGTCGTGGTCGATGGCGTACACCGGGCGGTTCCAGCGGTAGATCGTGCCGTTGTGCAGGGTGAGTTCGGCCAGCTCGGGGATGTCGCCGCCGTCCAGGGTCTGGAGCGGGTCCTGGTCGTCGCACAGCGGCAGCAGCGCGGGGAAGTACCGCACGTTCTCCTCGAAGAGGTCGAAGACGCTGTTGATCCACCGTTCGCCGAACCACACGCGGGGCCGCACCCCCTGCACCTTGATCTCGTCGGAGCGGGTGTCGGTGGCCTGCTCGAAGAGGGGGATACGGGTCTCGTGCCACAGCTCCTTGCCGAACAGGAACGGCGAGTTCGCCGCCAGTGCCACCTGGACGCCGGCGATGGCCTGTGCGGCGTTCCAGTATCCGGCGAACTCGTCCGGCGACACCTGGAGATGGAACTGGGTGCTGGTGCAGGCCGCCTCGGGCGTGATGGTGTCCGCGTACGTCCGCAGCCGGTCCACCCCGTCCACGGCGATCCTCAGATCCTCGCCGCGTGCCGCGAAGACCTGCTCGTTCAGCAGTCTGTAGCGCGGATCCTCCGACAGCGCGGCCTCGCCCACGTCCGGCTGCCGCAGGGTCGGCAGGATGCCCACCATGATCAGATGCGCGCCGACGGCGGCGGCCCGCTCCTCGGCATGATTGAGCGCGTCACGGATCTCCTGTTCCCAGTCGTCGGGGCCGCCGGCCGTGAGCCGCCGTGGCGGGATGTTGATCTCCAGATTGAACCGGCCCAGCTCGGTGGCCCAGGCGGGATCGGCGATCGCCTCCAGCACGTCGGTGCTGCGCATCGCGGGCCGGCCCTCGGCGTCCGCCAGATTGAGTTCGATCTCCAGACCGACCTGCGGTCGCTCGAACTCGAACCGGGAGTCGCGCAGCATCTGCGCGAAGGCGTCGAGGCACGCCTGCATCTTGATCCGGTACCGGCGGCGGTCCTCACGTGTGAACACCTTCGCCGGGACATCTCGTCCCATCGGCCCTCCCGAGTCCCCTCGGCAGACTGCCCTCTCCCAGAATCGCACTCCCGGGCCGACCCGACCAGCGAGGGAGCCGCGGCGGCCTCGCGTCATGGGGTGTGACGGCACGGGGGCGCCTCGGGTTCACCGGGGCCGGGCGGATGCCCCCTCGGCGCGGCGGCAGCGGGACGCCGCCTCGTCCCAGGCCTCACGCCTGGTGTCACGCGCACCCCCTGGCTCGTACACCCGCAGCTCCTGGGTGGCGCGGAGCAGCGCGCGCAGGCCCCCGAGACCTCCGGTGACGGCTCCCGCCGCACGTGCCTGCACCAGCAGATTCCCGAAGGCGGCCGCCTCCGCGGGACCGGCGACGACCGGCAGGCCCGTCGCCCGGGCCGTCAACCGGCACAGCAGAGGATTGCGCACTCCGCCCCCGACGATGTGGACCCGCGAGACGGAGCGTCCCGACAGCCGGACGGCGTCCTCGACGGCCTCGCGGTGGGCCAGCGCGAGCGAGTCCAGTACACAGCGCACCGTCTCGGCCTCGGTGCGGGGCTCGGGCTGCCCCGTCCGCAGACAGGCGTCGGCGATACGGCGGGGCATGTCGCCGGGGGCGATGAACGCCGGGTCGCTCGCGTCGACCACGGAGCGCAGCGGTACGGCGGTCGCGGCCGCCTCGAGCAGCGCGGCGAGATCCTGTGCCCGGCCCTGCGCCTCCCAGGTCCGCAGGCACTCCTGGAGGAGCCACAGGCCCATGATGTTGCGCAGATACCGGACCGTTCCGTCCACGCCGAGCTCATTGGTGAAGTTGGCCCGTCTGCTCGCTTCCCCGAGGACCGGCGCGGGCAGCTCCACCCCGGCGAGTGACCAGGTGCCGGTGGAGACATAGGCGAAGTCCTCGCCGTCGGCGGGAACGCCGACGACCGCCGATGCGGTGTCGTGCGAACCGACGACGATCACCGGCACCGGACCGGTGAGTCCGGTCTCTGCCAGCACCTCGGGGCGCAGGGTGCCGGCGGCGTCGCCGGGTGCGCGCAGCGGGGGGAAGAGGGCGAGGTCGATCCCCAGGCGCCGGGCGACGGTGGGGGACCAGTCGCGGGTGCGGGGGTCGACAAGCTGTGTGGTGGAGGCGTTGGTGATCTCCGTCCCGGCCCGGCCGGTCAGCCAGTAACTGATCAGATCAGGGATCATCAACACGTGCCGAGCAGCGGCGAGTTGGGGAGTTCCCCGAGCCGCGATCAGCTGATAGACGGTGTTGAACGGCAGATACTGGAGCCCGGTCGCCGCGTAGAGCTCGCCGGCCGGCAGAACGGCCGCGACCTTCTCCGCCACTCCGTTCGTACGGTCGTCCCGGTAATGGACCGGATTGCCGAGGAGCTCGCCGGACGCGTCGAGAAGTCCGTAGTCGACGGCCCAGCTTTCGATGCCGACGCCCGCGAGGCGTCCGTCCGACGCGGCGGCCGCGGCCCGCAGGCCGTCGAGCACACCCCGGTAGAGGGCGAGGATGTCCCAGTGCAGGGTGGCACCGGTCCTGACCGGCCGGTTGGGGAACCGGTGGACCTCGGTCAGCTCCAGTACGCCCGGGCCGGCGCGGCCCAGCATCACCCGCCCGCTCGACGCACCGAGGTCGACGGCGGCGAAGGCGAGGGGTTCGGTCATGTTCACCTCCTGCCGGTCCATGCTCACCTCCTGCCGGTCCATGCTCACCTCCTGCCGGTCCATGCTCACCTCCTGCCGGTCGGGTGCCGGCGCTCCGGGTCGGGTGCCGGGTCGGGTGCGGTGTTCCGGCTTGTCGTCATCAGGCGCCGCGCGGTCAGCGGAGAAAGGCGGCCGCCACCCCGGCGTCCACCGGGATGTGCAGTCCGGTGGTGTGCGAGAGATCCCCGCCGGTCAGCGCGAAGACCGCGTTGGCCACATGCTCCGGCAGCACCTCCCGCTTCAGCAGCGTGCGCCGGGCGTAGAACGCGCCGAGCTCCGCCTCCTCCACGCCGTACACAGCGGCCCGCTGCGCTCCCCACCCGCCGGCGAAGATGCCGGAGCCGCGCACCACACCGTCGGGGTTGACCCCGTTGACCCGGATGCCGTGCTCGCCGACCTCGGCGGCCAGCAGCCGGACCTGGTGGGCCTGGTCCGCCTTCGTCGCGCCGTAGGCGATGTTGTTCGGGCCCGCGAAGACCCCGTTCTTGGACGCGATGTAGACGATGTCGCCGCCCAGTTGCTGGGCGGTCATGGTGCGGACGGCCTCCCGGGAGACCAGGAAGGAGCCGCGGGCCATGATGTCGTGCTGGAGATCCCAGTCCTTCGCCGATGTCTCCAGCAACGGCTTGGAGATGGAGATCCCGGCGTTGTTCACGACCAGGTCGACGCCGCCGAAGGCGAGATGGGCGGCCGCGAAGGCCTCGGTGATCTGTTCCTCGCTCGTCACGTCGACGGTCACGGGGACGGCGTGATCGGGTCCGCCGAGCTCGGCCGCCACCGTCTCGGCGCCGGCACTGGAGCGATCGGCGACGACGACGCAGGCCCCTTCGGCGACGAGCCGGTGCGCGATCGCCCGGCCGATGCCGGAGCCGGCTCCGGTGACCAGCGCGATCCGTGCGGCCAGCGGCCTGGGCCTCGGCATCCGCCGGAGCTTGGCCTCCTCCAGTGCCCAGTACTCGATGCGGAACTTCTCGGACTCCTCGATCGGCGCGTAGGACGAGACGGCCTCGGCACCGCGCATCACATGGACGGCGTTGAGATAGAACTCGCCGGCGACGCGCGCCGTCTGCTTGTCCTTGCCGAACGAGAACATCCCCAGGCCGGGGACCAGCACGATCGACGGATCGGCACCGCGCATGGGGGGTGTGTGCTCGTCGGCGTGCCGCTCGTAGTACGCCCGGTACTCCTCGCGGTACTCCCGGTGCAGCTCCTTCAGCCGGTCCACGGCGGCGTCGAGCCCGGCGCCCGCCGGCAGGTCCAGGACCAGCGGCCGTACCTTCGTGCGCAGGAAGTGGTCGGGGCACGAGGTGCCCAGCGCCGCCAGTCGCGGATGCTCGGACCGGGACAGGAAGTCGAGCACCGGTCCGGCGTCGGTGAAGTGGCCGACCTGCGCCCGGTCGTGGGAGGCGAGGCCGCGGATCACCGGCGCGAGAGCGGCGGCGCGGACCCGTCGCTCGCCCTCGGGCAGGGGTTCGTAGCCGGCGAGCACCGGACCGAAGGGTTCGGGTGTGCCGCGCTCGGCCAGGAAGGTCTCGGCGGTGCGGATGATGTCCAGCGAGTTGCGCTCGCACTCCTCGGACGTCGCCCCCCAGGCGGTGATCCCGTGGCCGCCGAGGACACAGCCGATCGCCTGTGGGTGAGCCTTCTTGACGGCCGCGATGTCCAGGCCGAGCTGGAACCCGGGCCGCCGCCACGCCACCCACACCACCCGGTCGCCGAAGCACTCCTTGGTCAGCGCCTCGCCGTCCGCCGCGCACGCGAGCGCGACACCGGAGTCCGGGTGGAGGTGGTCGACATGCGCCGCGTCCACGAGCCCGTGCATCGCGGTGTCGATGGAGGGAGCGGCCCCGCCCTTGCCGTGCAGGCAGTAGTCGAAGGCGGCCACCATCTCGTCCTCGCGCTCGACGCCGGGGTAGACGGCGGTGAGCGCGCGCAGCCGGTCGAGCCGGAGGGAGGCCAGGCCCTCGGCGGTGAGCGTGCCGAGGTCGCCGCCGGAGCCCTTGACCCACATCAGCTCGATGTCCGTGCCGGTGACGGGGTCGGTGGCGGCGCCCTTGGCGGAGGTGTTGCCGCCCGCGAAGTTGGTGTTGCGAGGGTCCGCCCCGAGGCGGTGGGAACGGGCGAGCAGTTCGGCGGCCGTCGGGTGCTGCACCATGTCCTTCATGCCCCCCACCCGGCCTGCGTGCCGCCGACGCGCTCCTCGATGATCTTCTCGGCCCAGCCGGAGCGGCGGTAGGCGCCGACGGGATCGGGGTCGATGCCCATCTCCTCGCGCACATCCGCGAGGAGCGGCCGTACATCCGTGTTGTAGGCGTCCATCAGCGCCGCGTTGGCCTCCAGTACGTCGCCGCTCGCTTGTGCGGCGGCGAGGGCGTCGCCGTCCACGAGGAGCGCCTTGGCCGTGGCTTCCTGGACGTTCATCACCGAGCGGATGATCGCGGGGATCTTCGCCTCGATGTTGTGGCACTGGTCGAGCATGAAGGCGGTGCCGGGGACGAGGCCGCCACCGCGGATGACCTCGTACATGATCCGGAAGAGCTGGAAGGGGTCCGCCGCACCGACCATGAGGTCGTCGTCGGCGTAGAACCGTGAGTTGAAGTCGAAGCCGCCGAGTTTCCCCTCCCGCAACAGCAGCGCGACGATGAACTCGATGTTGGTGCCCGGCGCGTGGTGGCCGGTGTCCACGACGACCTGGGCCTTCTCCCCGAGCCTCAGGCAGTGCGCGTACGCGGTCCCCCAGTCCGGCACGTCGGTCGTGTAGAAGGCGGGCTCGAAGAGCTTGTACTCCAGGAGCATCCGCCGGTCGTCACCGAGGCGCGCGTACACCGCGGAGAGCGCGTCGGAGAGCCGGTCCTGCCGGGCCCGGATGTCGTCCTGGCCGGGGTAGTTGGTGCCGTCCGAGAACCACAGCTTCAGATCGCGCGAGCCCGTGGCCTCCATGATGTCGACGCACTCGAAGAGATGGTCCAGGGCCTTGCGGCGGACCGAGGAGTCGGGGTGGCACACGCTGCCGAGTCTGAAGTCGTCGTCCTGGAAGACATTGGCGTTGATCGCGCCGAGGCGCAGTCCGCGCTCCTCGGCGTACTTCGCGAGGGCCGCGTAGTCCTCGACCCTGTCCCAGGGAATGTGCAGGGCGACGGTCGGCGCCACGCCGGTGTGGCGGTGGACCTGGGCGGCGTCGTCCAGCTTCTCCTGCGGGGTGCGGGGGACGCCTTGCTGGGCGAAGACCTTGAAACGGGTGCCGGAGTTCGCGTACGCCCAGGAGGCCGTCTCGACGGTCTGCGTCCGGAGAGCGGCGATGACGGTGGTTCGGCTCGGCATGGTCAGCACTCCCGTGTCACGGACAACAACACCATGAATCGATTCATCAGGGTGAAGCTAAGGAGCCCGCAAGGGACTGTCAAGAGCTCAACCCGCGGGACTTCCACAGCCGTTGAGTCGCGAAAATCGACAGGGAAAATCAGGGCTGCAGACCCATTGACGGCGTCAGGCTCACGCGTCTAGCTTCCGTGAAACTCATTTGAAACCTTTCACGGCGTCAGGGACCAACGACCCCGGCGACCCTGAGGAGCCCCCATGAACCAGTCCGACACGGGCCCGGCCCCCGTTCTGGCGCTGACGGACGTCTCCAAGTCCTTCGGCGCCGTACGGGCCCTGCAGGACATCTCGTTGAGTCTTCTCCCCCGTGAGGTCCACGCCCTCGCCGGAGAGAACGGTGCGGGCAAGTCGACCCTCATCAAGATCCTCGCCGGGGTGCACCGGCCCGACGCGGGCACGCTGCTGCTCGACGGAACCCCGGTGGTCTTCCACGGGCCCGGCGACGCCCGCGACGCCGGTATCGCCGTCATCTACCAGGAGCCGACGCTCTTCCCCGATCTGTCCGTCGCCGAGAACATCTTCATGGGCCGTCAGCCGCTGGGCGCTCTGCGCCGTATCGACCGCGGCTCCGTACAGAAGGCCACCTCGGCCCTGATGACCCGGCTCGGTGTCGCACTCGACCCGCAGCGGCCCGCGCGGGGACTGTCCATCGCGGACCAGCAGATCGTCGAGATCGCGAAGGCCCTCTCCTTCGACGCACGGGTCCTGATCATGGACGAACCCACGGCGGCTCTCACGACCAGCGAGACGGCGCGCCTCTTCGCCGTCGTCGAGACCCTGCGCGGCGAGGGCACCGCCGTCCTGTTCATCTCCCACCGCCTGGAGGAGATCTTTCAGATCTGCCGGCGTGTCACCACACTGCGCGACGGACGGCTGATCGCCACCGAACCGCTGGAGGGCCTGACCGAGGAGGCGCTCGTACGGCGGATGGTCGGCCGGGATCTCGACGAGCTGTATCCCAAACAGCCCACCACCGTCGGGGAGTCGGCCCTGTCGGTGCGGCGGCTCACGCGGGAGGGCGTCTTCCGTGACGTGTCCTTCGACGTGCACCGCGGCGAGATCGTGGCGCTCGCCGGACTGGTCGGCGCCGGACGCAGCGAAGTGGTCCAGGCGGTCTTCGGAGTCGACCGACCCGACGCCGGTGAGGTCACGGTGGCGGGACGCAAGCTCCCCGCCGGCTCCCCCACCGCCGCGATGGACGCGGGGATCGCGCTCGTACCCGAGGACCGCAGACAGCGCGGACTGGTCATGGAGATGTCCATCGAGCGCAACATCGCCCTCACCGGCCTGGACCGGCTCGGCAGGGGCGGCCTCGTGCGCCGCGCCCTCGAACGGGCCAGGGCCGCCGACTGGGCGGTCCGACTCCAGCTGAAGTACAACAAGCTGTCCGACCCGGTCGGTGTGCTGTCCGGCGGGAACCAGCAGAAGGTCGTGCTCGCCAAGTGGCTGGCCACCCGGCCCGCCGTGCTCATCGTCGACGAACCCACCCGGGGCATCGACGTCGGGACGAAGGCAGAGGTCCACCGGCTGCTCTCGTCGCTCACCGCCGACGGACTCGCGGTGCTGATGGTCTCCTCCGACCTGCCCGAGGTACTCGGCATGGCCGACCGGGTCCTCGTGATGCGTGAGGGCCGGCTCGTCGCAGAACTGGGCCGGTCCGAGGCAACCGAGGAGACGGTGATGGCCGCCGCCACCGGTGCGGGAGCCGGCCGGCCGCCGGTACCCGCACCGTCAGCCGGTGACAACGAAAAGAGCTCCGCATGACCACCGCGCTCGACAAGCCGCCCACCACCGGGACGCAGCCCGAGCGTTCGGCGCGCTCCCTCGCCGACGCCGTCTTCCGCGCCCGCGAGATCAGCATCGGCGGCGCACTCGTCCTGCTGATCGCCGGTACCTGGCTCGCCAATCCGTCCTTCCTCGACGACCAGGGCATCAAGGACCTGCTGCTCAACTCCTCGATCCTGGTGCTGCTCGCCGTCGGACAGTCGGTCGTCGTCATCACCCGCAACATCGACCTCTCGGTCGGTTCCGTCGTCGGCCTGACCGCCTTCGCCTGCGGCCACTTCGTCTCCGGCACGGACCACAGCGCCGTCACCGTCGTCGTGCTCGGCATCGCGCTCGGTGTGGTGTGCGGACTGGTCAGCGGTGCGCTGGTCAGCTTCGGCCGGGTCCCGGCCCTCGTCGTCACCCTCGGCATGCTCTACGTCATCCAGGGCCTCGACCACGCATGGGCCCACGGCGAACAGATCAACGCCGCCAATGTCCCCGACGGGGTCCTCTCCCTCGGCAGCGGTTCCGTGGCGGGCATCCCCTACCTGCCGCTCATCTCCGCCGCGGTCCTGGCCGGCACCGCGTACTTCCTGCGGACCTACCGCAGCGGCCGCGAGCTGTACGCGATCGGCTCCAACCCCGAGGCCGCGCGGCTGGCCGGCATCCCGATCCGCCGGCGCGTCCTGGCCGCCTACGCCTTCTCGGGCGCGGTCGCCGGATTCGCCGGTGCCCTGTGGCTGGCGCGGTTCGGCACGGTCGTCGCCGACGCCGCGAACGGCTGGGAACTCACCGTCGTGAGCGCGGTCGTGGTCGGCGGAATCGCCATCACCGGCGGCACCGGCAGCGTGTGGGGAGCGGCGCTCGGCGCCCTGCTGCTCACCACGATCGGCAGCGCCCTGGTCGTACTGAAGGTGGACTCCTTCTGGCAGCAGGCGATCACCGGTGTCCTGCTGCTCCTGGCCATCACCACCGACCGTGTCGTCCAGGTGCGCACCACCAGCGCCCTGAGGAAGAAGAGCCGGCGATGAGCACTCTGACCAAGTACCTCCGCTGGGACACCGCGGTCGGGATCCTGCTGATCGCCGTCTTCCTCGCCGGCGCCGGCACCACCGACGGCTTCGCCGACACCGCGAACCTCTCGGCCGCGCTGGACGACACGGCGGAGATCGCGCTGATCGCGCTGCCCATGACGCTGCTCGTCGTCGCCGGGCAGGTCGACCTCTCCGTGGCCTCCATGCTGGGCCTGTCCAGCGCGCTGGCCGGTTCGCTCTGGGACGCCGGGTGGACCTTCGAACTGATCGTGCCGATCTGCCTGTTGACCGGCGTCCTCGGCGGACTCCTCAACGGCTGGCTGGTCACCCGGGTGGGACTGCCCTCGCTCGCCGTCACCATCGGCACGCTCACCCTCTACCGGGGTCTCGCCTCCGTGGCACTGGGCGACAAGGCCGTGGCCGACTTCCCGGAGTCGTACGCCCGGTGGGCCCGCTACACCGAGACCGTTCCCGGCACCTTCGTGCCCTATCCCGTAGCGCTGTTCGCCGTCCTCGCGGTCGTCGCCGCCGTCGTGCTGCACTGCACCGGGTTCGGTCGCTCCCTGTACGCCGTCGGCGCGCAGGAGGACGCGGCCCACTTCGCCGGTATCCGGGTCAAGCGGATCAAGCTGGCGCTGTTCATGGTCTCCGGGCTGGTCGCCTCGTTCGCCGGGATCGTCTACACGCTGCGCTACGGCAGCGCCCGCGCCGACAACGGCGTCGGGCTCGAACTGGTCGTCATCGCCTCGGTGTTGCTGGGCGGCGTCGACTTCGACGGCGGCAAGGGGACCCTCGGCGGCGCCGTCGCCGGCGTCCTGCTGATCGGCCTCCTCAACAACCTGCTCACCCTCAACGACGTGTCCAACGAGATCCAGGTGATCGTCACCGGACTGCTGCTCATCGCGTCCGTGCTCACCCCGAGGGTCATCACCACGGTCAGCGAACGCCGCCACCGCGCCAACGCCGCTGCATCACCCGTGAGTTGACACCGCACCTGCCCACCGCTCGTCCCGATGCCCGCCCCCGCAACCCGAAAGGCCCCGCCATGCATCCGCACTCCCGCGCACGCCGCCGTATCCTGCCCGCCGCGGCAGCCGTGTGCGCCCTCGCCGTCGCTCTCGCCGGCTGCTCGGGCACCACCAAGGACGACGCCGCGAAGGACACCGGGACCGCGGCCGCAGACGCGAAGGCTGATCCCGGCGCGCCGATGAAGAAGGGCCTCAAGCTCGCCTTCCTGCCGAAGCAGATCAACAACCCGTACGAGAAGATCGTCGACGACGCGGGGATCGCCGCGGCCAAGGAGTTCGGCGCCACCGGCAAGGAGGTCGGTCCCTCCGACGCCAAGGCATCGTCCCAGGTCTCGTACATCAACACCCTGATCCAGCAGCGCCAGGACGCCATCCTGATCGCGGCGAACGACCCCAACGCCGTCTGCGGCCCGCTCAAGCAGGCCATGCGGCAGGACATCAAGGTCGTGGCCTACGACTCGGACACCGCCAAGGACTGCCGGCAGATCTTCATCAACCAGGCCAGTTCCGAGGAGATCGGCCGCACCCAGGTGCAGCATCTCGCGAAGCAGCTCGGCAACAAGGGCGAGATAGCGATCCTCTCGGCCACCCAGAACGCGACCAACCAGAACACCTGGATCGAGTTCATGAAGGACGAGCTGAAGAAGCCCGCGTACCAGGACATGAAGCTGGTGAAGGTCGCCTACGGGGACGACGACGACCAGAAGTCCTTCCAGGAGACGCAGGGGCTGCTCAAGGCGTATCCGAACCTCAAGGGCATCATCTCCCCCACCACCGTCGGCATCGCCGCGGCCGCCCGCTACATCAGCGGCTCGTCGTACAAGGGCAAGGTCGTGCTCAACGGCCTCGGCACGCCCAACCAGATGCGCAAGTACGTCAAGGACGGCACGGTCGAGCAGTTCTCGCTGTGGGACCCCAAGAAGCTGGGCCGCCTCGGCGCCTACGCGGCGGCGTCCCTCGCCTCCGGCCGGATCACCGGGGCGCAGGGCGAGACGTTCACGGCCGGCGACCTGGGCGAGTACACGATCGGCAAGGACGGGGAGGTCATCCTCGGCCCGCCGACCGTCTTCGACGTCAAGAACATCGACGAGTTCGACTTCTGAGCCGGAGAGCCGGGATGCAACGCGTGTGCTTCGTCCTGAAGGTCCGCCGCGAGCGGACGGAGGAGTACCGCCGGCGGCACGCGTCCGTGTGGCCCGAGATGCTCTCGGCGCTCACCGCCGCCGGCTGGCGCAACTACTCCCTCTTCCTGCGCGAGGACGGACTGCTCGTCGGCTATCTGGAGACGGAGGACTTCACGGCCGCGCGGGAGGCGATGGCCGCCACCGGGGTCAACGCCCGCTGGCAGGCGGAGATGGCGGACTTCTTCGAGGCGCTGGAGGGCGCCGGACCGGACGAGGCGATGACGCCGCTGACCGAGGTGTTCCATCTCGGCGGCGACGCCGAGAAGACGGAGATGAGGACATGACCACCGAGGCCGGCGCTTTCCGACGCGTTCCCGCCGTCAGCCGCAGACCGAGGATCGGTCTCGTCGCGGGCGGACTGGGAGCCTACTGGCCGCAGTTCCCCGATCTTTTGCCCCGGCTGGAACGGTCGGCGGCTCGGGTCGCGGAGCGCATGCGGGCGTTCGACGCGGAGGTGGTCGACGTCGGCTTCATCTCGGACGCGACGGACGGTGCGGCGGCCGCCGAGCGGCTGCGGGCGGCCGACTGCGATCTCATCGTCGGCTTCCTGACCACCTACATGACGGCGACGATGCTCGTGCCGATCGCCCGGCGCAGCGGAGCGCCCGTGCTGCTCATCAACCTCCAGCCGACCGAGGCGATGGACCACGCGTCGTTCGGCACCGGGGACTGGCTGGCGTACTGCGGGGCCTGTCCGCTGCCCGAGATGGCCAACACCTTCGAACGCGTCGGCGTCCCCTTCCGTTCGGTGTCCGGGTATCTGGAGGACGAGCGGGCCTGGGAGCGCATCGGCCGCTGGATCAGGGCGGCGGGCGCCCTTGCGGTGCTCCGCGGCGGACGGCACGGTCTCATGGGCCATCTCTACCCCGGGATGTACGACGTCTCGACGGACCTCACGATGGTGCCGGGCCATCTCGGCGGCCATGTCGAGGTCCTGGAGTTCGACGATCTGCGGGTACGGGTCCAGAAGGCCGACGACGCGGAGGTGGAGGCCCGGCTGGCCGAGACCCGCGAGGTCTTCGAACTCGACGACAGCGTGGTGACGGAGGACCTCACGTGGGCGGCGCGGGTCTCCGTGGGCCTGGACCGGCTCGTTGCGGACTTCGACCTGGACAGCCTCGCGTACTACCACCGGGGCCTGGAGGGTGAGATCCACGAACGCCTCGGTGCGGGCATGATCCTGGGATCGTCGCTGCTGACCGCTCGCGGCATCCCCGCCTGCGGCGAGTACGAGCTCCGCACCTCGATCGCGATGCTCATCGCCGGACGCCTGGGCGGCGGCGGGTCGTTCACCGAACTCCAGGCACTGGACTTCCGGGCGGGCGTGGTCGAGATGGGCCACGACGGCCCGGGCCATCCGGCCGTCAGCGCCCGCAAACCGCTGCTCCGCGGGCTCGGCGTCTTCCACGGCAAGCGGGGCTGGGGCGTGTCGGTCGAGTTCGACGTACGCCACGGACCGGTCACGCTGGTGGGCCTGGGGCAGTCCCGTCAGGGCGCATACCGGCTGGTCGCGGCCGAGGGTAAAGTGGTCGGCGGTCCGCTCCTCGAGATCGGCAACACCACGTCGCGCGTCGATTTCGGCTGCGACCCCGGTGAATGGACCGACGCGTGGAGTGCCGGCGGGGTCGGCCATCACTGGGCGCTGGCCACGGGTCATCTGCTGCCCGACCTTCGCGCGCTGGCCGATCTCGGCGGACTGGAGCTGGTGGAGGTCTCGGCCTGATGACGCAGTCGGTGGGTATCAAGGATGTCGCGCGCGAGGCCGGGGTGTCGGTCGGCACGGTGTCGAACGTCATCAACCGGCCCGACTCGGTGGCGGAGGCGACCCGGACACGCGTCCTGTCCACCATCGACCGGCTCGGCTATGTGCGCAGCGAGTCGGCCCGCCAGTTGCGGGCCGGGCGGAGCCGCATCATCGCCCTGCTCGTGCTCGACATGGCCAACCCCTTCTTCGTCGATGTCGCGGCCGGTGCCGAACGGGTGGCCCGTGACGCCGGACTCGGCGTGATGCTCTGCAACAGCGCGCAGAGCAGCGACGAGGAGGCCGAGTATCTCGGCCTGTTCAGCGAGCAGCGGGTGCGTGGCGTGCTGGTGACCCCGGCGGACACCTCCGGGCGCAACCTGGCGGGCTTCCGGCGCCAGGAGATCCCGTTCGTCACCGTGGACCGGGTGGTGCCGAGCGCCGAGGGGTGTTCGGTGTCCGTGGACGACGTCGTCGGCGGCAGCCTCGCCGGGCGGCACCTGCTCGACCAGGGCCATGAGCGGATCGTGTACGTCAGTGGACCGCTTCAGCTCTCGCAGTGCCAGGACCGCCGTACGGGGGTGCTGCGGGCCCTCGCCGAGGCCGGGCTGGACGAGGACCGGCTGACGGTCCTGGAGACGCGGAAGCTCGATGTGTCGGCCGGCCGGGACGCGGGGGCCCGGTTGCTGGGGATGTCGCCCCGGCCGACCGCGGTGTTCTGCGCCAACGACCTGCTGGCACTCGGCGTGCTCCAAGCGCTCTTCGCCGCCGGCGTGAGCGTCCCCGACGAGATCGCGCTCGTCGGGTACGACGACATCGAGTTCGCCTCCGCGGCCGCGGTGCCTCTCACGTCCGTGCGGCAGCCCGCCGTCCGGATGGGGCGGCTGGCGGCCGAGCTGCTGATCGAGGAGACCGGGCCGGACGCGGCGAACCACCGCCATCAGCGGATCGTGCTCCAGCCCGAGCTGGTCGTGCGGGGCTCCTCCATCGCGAGGCCCCCTGCCAAGCGGCGCTGACGACCGCTCCAACAGCTGTTCTGCGCACCCTGGGTGACGCATCATCACACCTACTCCGGTGACGGACGCGAGTGCGTCGTCGTCGCCGTCACGCTCCATCTCACACTCCACAGCGAGGGACGAGTCATGAGCAGAAACTGGAACCGCCGGGTATTCCTGCGCGCGGCCGCC
The DNA here is from genome assembly GCF_042714725.1 of Streptomyces sp. NPDC058685. NCBI lineage: Bacteria > Bacillati > Actinomycetota > Actinomycetes > Kitasatosporales > Streptomycetaceae > Streptomyces > Streptomyces sp. NPDC058685. Next base: position 51,428 of record NZ_JBHXSL010000019.1, on the reverse strand, counting down.
GTCACGGCGGCAGCCGGCGCCGCGGCAGGCACCATGGGCACCGCGTCCGGTGCGCCACGGCCGCCGGGACCCGGCCCCGGCGCGGGCCGGCTGCGCGTCGAGCGGACGACCGTCGAGTACGCGGAGGAACTCCTCGGCACCGACACCGCGACCCCGCACCTCGGATGGGTGCTCGCCGCGGGCGGCCGGGGCGCCGCACAGAGCGCTTACCAGCTGCGCGTCGCCGTTGATGCCCGTGACCTGAGCCGCCGTCCGCTGTGGGACTCGGGCCGCGTCGCCTCCGCCCGGTCGGTCAACGTCCCCTATGCGGGACCGGAGTTGAGGCCCCGCACCCGCTACCACTGGCAGGTGCGCGTCTGGGACGAACAGGGCCGCGCCTCCTCGTGGAGCGCCGTCCGCTGGTGGGAGACCGCTCTGCCCGCCGACGGCTGGCGCGCCCGCTGGATCGGCGCGGAAGCCGCCCCCGAGGCGCCCGGCTTCGACGGCGCCTCCTGGATCTGGTCGGCCGGCGCGACCTCCACCGACGCTCCGGCCGGACCCCGCTGGTTCCGTGCCGCGCTGGAACTGCCCGCCGGAGCCGAGGTGTCCCGGGCGACGGTGGTGGCCACCGCCGACGACGACTTCACCCTCCACCTCGGCGGAATGCAGGTGCTGCACGCCCCCGAGCAGACCGACGGCTGGCGCACCGGCCGAAGCGCCGACGTCACCGAGCCGGTGCGGGCCGCGGGCGGTCGCATCGTGCTGGCCGCGGTGGCCACCAATCGCGGCAACGTTGTCATCAACCCCGGCGGCCTCCTGGTCCGTCTGGAGGTCGAGACCGCCGACGGCAACCGCCATCAGCTCGTGACCGGCGACGGCTGGCGGGTCGAGGACTCCGAACAGGACGGCTGGCAGCGGCCCGACCACGACGACAGCGGCTGGGCCCCTGCCGTGGTCCTCGCCCCGTACGGCCAGGGCCCCTGGGGCACCGGCGTCACCGTCGGCGTCCCCGAGCTGCCCGCGCCGCTGCTGCGCCGGGAGTTCACCCTGCGCAAGCCGGTCGCCCGCGCCCGGCTGCACATCTCCGGACTCGCCTACTACGACGCGGAGATCAACGGGCGGCGCGTGGGCCGCCAGGTGCTCGACCCCGGTTTCACCGACTACGACGAGACCGTGCTGTACGCCGTCCACGACGTCACCGGCCACCTGGAGCGCGGCGTCAACGCCATCGGTGTGACCCTCGGCCGCGGCTTCTACGGCATGACCACCCCGAACGTCTGGAACTGGCACCGCCCGCCCTGGCACGGCGAGCCCCGGCTGCTGGCCCAGCTGGAGATCGATCACCCCGACGGCTCCCGCACGACCCTGGCGACCGGCCCCGACTGGCGGATCACGCAGGGCCCGACCCTCTCCAACTCCCTCTACGCCGGCGAGACCTACGACGCGCGCCGGGCACCACGCGCCTGGACCGAACCGGGCTTCGACGACGGCGGCTGGTCCCCCGCCGGTGTCCAGGAGGCCCCGAAGGGCACGCTCAGGGCCCAGCCCCACGACCCGATCGAGATCATCGAGACGATCCGGCCCACCGCCGTCACGGAGCTGAGCCCGGGGGTCCACGTCGTCGACATGGGGCGCACGCTCGCCGGCTGGACCCGGCTCACCGTCACCGCCGCCGCCGGGACCACGGTTCGCCTGATCCACGGCGAGAAGCTGAAGGCCGACGGCAGCGTGCACGCCGAGACCGGCCATGTGCCCGGGCGCTTCCAGACGGACGAGTACGTGTGCGCGGGCAGCGGCAGGGAGATCTGGGAGCCCAGGTTCTCCTACAAGGGCTTCCGTTACGTCCAGATCAGCGGACTGCCGCGTCGACCGCACCCGGACGAGGTGCTCGGCCGCGTGGTGCACACCAGGGTCGACGAGGTGAGCGAGTTCCGCTGCTCGGAACCCTTCTACGAGCGGCTCGACACGGCGATGCGCCGCACGGTGCTCAACAATCTGCACGGCATCCCGACCGACACCCCGATGTACGAGAAGAACGGCTGGACCGGCGACGCCCAGCTCGGCGCCCCCGTGATGGCGTACGCCTTCGGGGTCCACCGCTTCCTGTCCAAATGGCTCGACGACCTGGCGGACAGCCAGAACGCGGACGGCCAGTTGCCCGTCATCGTGCCGAGCGGCGGCTGGGGATACGGGGACCTTGGCCCCTCGCCGGAATGGACCACCGTCTATCCCTTCCTGGTCCGGGAGATGTACCGGGTGTACGGGGACGACCGGATCGCCAGGCAGCACTGGCCGGCGCTCACTCGCTATCTGGACTGGGAGATCAGCCGTCTGAAGGACGGTCTCGCGGTCACCGCCCTGGGTGACTATCTGCCTCCGGGCTACGGGGGCAATCCTCCCGAGGACACCCGTCTGACCGCCACGGCCTATCTGCGCCGCGCCCTGCTGCACACCGCCGAGATGGGCGACGTCATCGGCGAGACGGCGACGGCCGAGCGCTACCGGGAGAGCGCCGAGCGGCTCAGGACCGCCTTCAACGCGGCCTTCCTCGACCCGGTGTCGGGGCACTACCGCACCGCCAAGGACCCGGGATACCGGCAGACCAGCAATGCGATACCCCTGGCGTTCGGGCTCGTGCCGGAGTCCGCACGCACCTCGGTGGTCCGGAGCCTGATCGACGACATCGCCGCCCGGGGCAGCCACCTCAACACCGGCGCTCTCGGGACCAGCGTGCTGCTGCCCGCGCTGACGGCCGAGGGACACGCGGACGTGGCCCACGCCATCGCCACGCAGAAGACCTATCCCGGCTGGGGACACTGGTTCGAGAACGGCGCCGACACCATGTGGGAGATGTGGCCGCTCGACTCACGCTCGCGTGACCACTACTTCCAGGGAACCGTCGTGCAGTGGCTCTACGAGAACGTGGCCGGGCTGCGTCCCGGCGACGCCGGATACCGCACCTTCACCGTCCGTCCCGACGCGAGGGCGGGTGTCACCTGGGCCCGCACCGCGATCCGCACCGTCAGGGGGAGAGTGTCGGCGAGCTGGCAGCGATCGGGCCGGGAGTTTCGCCTCACGGTGGAGGTGCCGGTCGGTTCGCGGGCCGAGGTCCATGTGCCGGCGGCAAATCGCGCAGCTGTCACGGCACCGGAGGGTGCCTCCTACGACCGGACCGATTCCGGTCATGTGGTCCATCGCGTCCCGCACGGCACGTGGGTGTTCACGGCGCGGGACGTGGCCGGCTGACAGGAGGCCGACAGGGGTGTGGCCCCCGGACGATCGTCCGGGGGCCACACCGATCTCTGCTGCGTCAGTCGTTGATGCAGAGGTTGCCGGCCGCCGGGTTGAGCAGTCCGATGACGTTGACCGTATTGCCGCAGAGGTTGAGCTGCGCGTGGATCGGCACCTGGACGACGTTGCCGGACAGGAAGCCGGGCGAGTTCGCCGCGATGCCGTCGGCGTCGCTGTCCGCGGTGGCGAAGCCGGCGCCGCCGAGGACGAGGGCGCAGACACCGGCGGCAACTGCAGCGGTCTTGATGAGAGCCATGAAGAGATCTCCTGTACAGAAGCGGGGAGGCGGCCCCTGGCGCAGGCGCCCGCGACGGGCAGCCTGACGCCGCGGTCGGGAGCCGCCGAGCGTCTGCTGATGTGTCCCCCCACTCCGCGCGTTCCTCCCGCCGCAGGGACTTTTTGCGTCATATCGGGTGAATGCGTCTCTCTGCGGTCCGCCCGGCCTTCGCGTCCCCGCGCATCGCCCGCGACCAGCACGACCGTGCGCCGCCGTCTCCGCCGGATCACTGGGCGCGGGCGCGCATCCGGCGCAGCGTCCGCGCGTCCTGCAGACCCACCGACCGAGCGGCGGCATGGACGGTCGCGCCCTGGCCGATGAGGTGTTCCGCCCGCTCCAGCCGGAGGGTCTGCTGGTAGCGCAGTGGGGTGAGACCTCCGGTGACGCGCGTGAAGGAACGGGTGAGGGTGCGCTCGCTCACGCCGACGGCCGCGGCGAGTTCGGTCAGGCGCAGGGGCTTGTCGAACTGCGCGTCGATGAGGTCCTGAGCACGGTGGACCGTGTCACTGAGGTGCGAGCGGTGCCGGAGCATGACGCTGGTCTGCGGCTCGTCTCCGTTGCGCCGGGAGTAGACGACCATGCTGCGGGCCACCTGGGCGGCCGCGGCGGGGCCGTGCCGGGTGGCGATCAGATAGAGGGACAGATCGATGCCGCTGGCGATGCCGGCGGAGGTGACCACCCGGTCGTCGGCCGTGAACAGGACGTCGCGTACGAGGTGGGAGCGCGGATGACGACGGGCCAGTTCGTCCTGCACCTCGTGGTGGGTCGTACAGCGGCGGCCGTCCAGCAGACCTGCCTGGCCGAGTGCCTCCGCGCCGGAGCAGACGCCGGCGACCGTACCGCCGCGGGCGTGGTGTTCCCGCAGCTCCCTCAGGGAGGCCGGCCCGAGGACCGGGCTCTCCGCGAGCGTGCGCGCCCGCCAGCCCGGCACCACCACCAGATCCTCCGGCCCGAGTCCGGGCCAGTCGAGACGGGCCCGCAGCGGAAGCCCCTGGGCGGAGGCCACATCGGGCTGCTCCGCCACGTACCCGAGGGTGTAGGGGTGGCCGAAGTCCGCGGCCGTGAAGAAGACCTGCGCGGGTCCTGCCAGGTCGAGCAGATGCACTCCGGGCAGGAGCAGGAAGACGACCCGGCTCATGATCCCGTGGCGGTGTCCGGGAGCGCGGCCTCCACCTCGGCGACCGTGGTGATGGTGGCGAACCGTCCGGCGAGCACGTACGCGGTGCGCCGGACGACCTCGTCGGCGCCGAGGGTGCGAGGGTCGGACAGCAGGTCGTCGACGCTCAGGTCGTCGGGGGCGTCGGGGTGCGCGATCGGGTTGGTGGCGGTCGCGTCGACGACGAAGGTGACCCCGTAGCCCAGGTCGCTCGCGACCCGCGCGGTCGTCTCCACGCACTGCTCCGTGCGGATCCCGCAGACGATGACCTCACCGACCCCGTGCCGGGTGAGGGTCTGCTGCAGATTGGTGCTGGTGAAGGCGTTGTGCGAGGTCTTGCGGATCAGCGGCTCCGTGTCCAGGGGCCGCAGCTCGTCCATCAGCCGCACATGGCCGAGCTCGGGGTCGAACACACCGCCGGTGCCGGGTTCGCAGTGCAGCACCCAGACGACGAGGTCGCCCGCACGGCGTGCCGCCTGGACGAGACGGTCCGCCTTGCGGGCCACGTCCGGGTCCGAGATCGTCTTCCACTGCGGGCGGGCACGGAAGGATTCCTGGACATCGATGACAATCAGCGCTCGGGTCATGCCGTCAGTCTGACCTGCCAGGACGGGCGTCGAACAGGGCCGACGAGGTCCACGGGCGGACCGATCCGGTCACCGCGACCGCGGCGGTCCGGGGGTCCGCCCGCCCGTTCCTCAGTAGCGTTCGAGCATCGGCGGGCCGATCCAGCCGGAGCCGGACAGCCCGAGCGTCGCGTCGTACGCCTCCATGAGGTCGCCGTTCGTGTCGTGCTCCTCCAGGGCGTCGGACACCGCGTCGCGCAGGACCTTGTCGCTCTTGTCCATGCCGATGCCGTACGGCTCCTTGGTGAACGGCCTGCCGACGACCTTCAGCTTGGAGGGCCGCTGCGCGGCGAAGCCCATGAGGATGGCGTCGTCGGTGGTGACGGCGTCGACCTTCTTGGCGAGCAGCTGCTGGACGCACGCGGAGTACTTGTCGAGCTCCAGGGTCTTGGTGCCGTAGTCCGGCTTCTTGATCTCCTGGAGCGACGTCGAGCCCTTGATGGAGCAGACGGTCTTGCCCTGGAGGGAGAACGGTCCGGCGATGGACTTGTCGTTCTTGCGGATCAGGAGGTCGGCGCCGGCCACGAAGTACGGGCCGGCGAAGCCGACCTGCTTCTTGCGCCGGTCGTTGATCGTGTACGTGCCCACGTACAGATCGACGTCCCCCTGCGCGATGGCGCTCTCGCGGACGCTGGACTCGACCGTCTTGAACTCGATCTGGGCGGGCGAGAAGCCGAGATCGGCGGCGACCATCTTGGCCACCTCGGCGTCGAACCCGGATCGTGTGCCCTCCTTGTCCTCGAAGCCGAGGAAGGGGAGGTCGTTCTTGGCGCCGATGACGATCTTGCCGGCCTTCTGGGCCTTCTTGAGCGTCGGGGAGTCCAGGTCGACGGACTTGGCCACCGGGTAGGTGGGCAGCCTCGGCTGATCCTTGCCGCCCGAACCGCCGGTGAGCACGTCGTCGTCGGACGTGCCGGACTCGCTGCTGCTGCAGGCGGTCGCCGTCAGCGCGAGTACAGCGATCACCGCGGTGGCGGCAGACTTGCGGACCTTCATGATCAAGAATCCCTCATGTCCGGATAGAGCAGATGCGACGGCGGGAGCAGGGGACGCGCCGTCGCAGGGCCCCCGTGTCCGCTGGGAGGAGGGTATGGACGGAGTTCGGCCACCGTCAGTAGATCTGAGGAGAACTTGAGCATTACGATCCGGCCGCAACCGGACATTCCTGTCACTCCCGCAACAGCGCCGCGGCCTGCACGACTGCCGTCGGCACGGTGATCCAGACCATGGCCTGAACTCCGCGCAGGAGCTGGGGTGTTGAACTGCCCCTGAAGCAGAGTTGGCTGAAAAGGCATCACGCGCGTCTGTTCCCTCTCCCGTGGCCTATCCGGGTGGCTCCGCGCTCCTTAGCATGAGCGCCCAACAGGTCCTGATTTCTACTGACGCGGGTGAGAACTGGATGCGAGAGGAGTCGTGGCGCCCGGACGCCATCGACACGACGGTGCCCAGCGTGGCACGTATGTACGACTACTTCCTGGGGGGCAGCGACAACTACCAGTCGGACCGTGACGCCTGCGAGCAGCTGCTCAAGCAGGTGCCCAGCACCAAGGTGCTGGCGGTCAACAACCGCAGGTTCCTTCAGCGCGTCGTCCGCCTGCTGGCCGGCGAGTACGGCATCCGTCAGTTCATCGACCACGGGTCCGGCCTGCCCACCCAGGACAACGTCCACCAGGTCGCCCAGGCCGTCGACCCGGCGTCCAAAGTGGTCTATGTCGACAGCGATCCCATCGTTCTCGCCCATGGACGGGCACTGCTGGACGAGAACGACAACACGGCTGTCATCCAGGCAGACATGCGCGATACGGACCACATCCTCGGCCACGCGGAGACCACGCGGCTGATCGATTTCAGTCAACCCGTGGCGGCTCTCTTCGTCTCGGTCATGCACTGCATCCCGGACGAGGACGACCCGGCGGCGCTGATCCGGCGGGTGGCGGACCGCCTGGTCCCCGGCAGCTTCCTCGTCATCTGCCAACTGGTCAGCGACCGACCGGAGATCCGGAAGTTCGTCACCGACTTCATGGCGGAGGCCACCGGCGGCAACTGGGGCAGGGTCCGTGAGGAGGGCGAGGTCACGGAGTACTTCAACGGCCTCCAGATCCTTGAGCCCGGCCTGGTGGAGGTGTCGACCTGGCGACCGGACACCGATCTGGCGCCCACGCAGCTCACCGACGAGTGGATCGAGTGGGGCGGGGTGGCACGGCTCGGCTGACGCCCACGACGGAGAAGCGGCCCCGGTTCGCGCGCTACGGCGCGGGTGCCGGGGCCGTTCTCGTGCCGAGGTCCGTATTCGTGCCGGGCCGCTTGTGTGCCGGCCGCACGCATGCCCGGCCGTGTCTCATGTACAGGCCGGTCAGAGGGTGTCCATGCGCTCGCGCAGCGCCGCGATCGACTGCGCCGGCGTGAGGGCGCACGCGCCGAGCCGGTCGAGCATGTTCCGGTACTGCTCGACGCCCTGGGGCTTCTGGGTGAAGGTCGAGTCGGTGAGGTGCTCGATGTACACGGCGTCCTTCAGGTCGCCGAGGGCGAAGCGCAGATAGGTCACTCCGGTCCCCACGCCGACCGCGGCGGTCACGTCCAGCGGCGCGATCTGCAGGGTGACACGAGGGCGCTCCATCATGGCGAGCAGATGCTCCAGCTGTGCGCGCATCACGTCCCGGCCGCCGACGACCCGCAGCAGGACGGACTCGTCGATGACGGCCCAGAGCCGCGGCGCGTCCGGCTGGTCCAGCTGACGCTGCCGTTCCTGGCGCAGCTCGACGCGCCGCGTCACCTCGTGCTCGAGCAGATGTCCGGGGCCGGCCTGGATGACGGCACGGGTGTAGTCCGGCGTCTGAAGCAGCCCGGGTACATAGAACGGCTCGTAGGTACGGATACGTTCGGCCGCGCCTTCGAGCGCGACCAGCGGCGTGAAGAAGTCGGAGAGGACGTCGCTGAACGACCGCCACCAGTCGGGCCGACGGGACTGGTCGACCAGCCGGAGGAACTCGGCGACGCGCTCCTCGCCGTCCACCCCGTACAGATGCAGCAGAGCCAAGGCGTCGACCTGCTTGCAGCCGTGCCGCCCGAGCTCGATGCGGCTGGTTTTCGACTGCGAGAAACCCAGCTTGCTGTCGACATCGACGGGATCCAGTCCGGCGGCGACGCGCAGTTCGCGCAACTTGCCGCCGACGATGAGCTTCAGTGCCGTCGGGTTCTTCTCCACCGCCCCTAGCGGTCGTACGAACAACGACGCATTCGGATCGGCTGCAGCCATCGGGCGCTCCTGCGGACGCGGGGAAGACGCCCAGTATCCACCAACGGGGCTTCCATGGCTCGGAATACGTCGCACTTGGAGCGATTTTCAGCCGATGAAGAAGTCGAAGTCTCCGCCTCGGGCACCCGCCACGAACGCGGCGATCTCATCACGCGTATAGATCAACACGGGCCCCTGTGGGTCACGGGAGTTGCGCACCGCCACACGTCCCCCAGGGAGCTCTGCCAGCTCAACGCAGTTCCCGGTGGCATTGCTGTGACTGCTCTTGGTCCATGCCACGGAGCTCAGCCCCGTCGCACGCATGCCGTTGAAGAAAGACTCCACTGCAACAGCCCTTTCGCTTTCGTACGTTCGTTCGCGCCGACACCCAACCATTGCAATCCCAGATGCAATTGCATTCTTGGGTGGCGCTCGACCATACTCGCTCCACGGCGGCCGGCGCAGCGCCGAAGTCCATTTCCTCCAGGGGGACATGACCAGTGACAACTCACGTGTCAGCCTCATCGAGCACGAGCACCAGGCACGGAAGCCGGTTCTGCGGTGCGGAGCCTGGCGCGGAACCACTGCCCGCGACGATCCCCGCGGGCGAACCCCAGTGGGCCTGGAACCCGAGCATGAGCCAGACCGGGTTCGCCGCGTGCGGACTCGACGGTCAGCTCCAGAACGCCTCGCAGGCACGGCAGTTCGTCGCCACGACCCTCACCGGCTGGTCGCTTCCGAAGCTTGTCCCGGACGCCGAGCTGGTCGTCAGCGAACTCGTCACCAACGCGGTGCAGCACGCACTGGACCCGGCGTCGGCCGAGGACGGCGACTACCCGGTCTGGCTCGGCATCTTCCGGCAGCCCGGCGACCTCGTGTGCGCGGTCACCGACCCGAGCTCGACGGCACCACGACCGCGCAGCGCGGACGAATGCGCGCTCGGCGGCCGGGGCCTGCACCTCATCAGCGCGCTCTGCGACACATGGTCGTGGTCCCTGACCCCGCCGAAGGGCAAGACGGTCTGGGCGACGCTGCCCCTTCACTGACGCCGGCGTGTTCGCTTACGCCGGCGTGACGACGGCGGTGAGGTACGGCGACGACGCCCGCCTCGTGCGGGTCCTCGGCCGCGCGTCTCTCGCGGGCCCGGCCGGATGCACCCGCCTTCGCGCCGCCCGGCCCCCGGCCGCTCACGGGCCGTTAGACCGCCGGACTACGGCACCGCTCGGTCCCCTGACGCCGGGCCCCCGCGCCGCGTCTCCTCCAGGGAGACCTGCATCGCATCCCTGGCCCGCGTGAACCAGTCGGCCAGCACCGCCACCTCGTCCGGCGAGTAGTCGGCGAAGAGCGCGGCGATGCGCTCGTAGAACGGGCCGTAGACCTCGAGAATGCGGGCCTGGGCCGACTCCTCCATCACCACGCGCACCCGGCGGCGGTCCCCCGGATCCGCCTGGCGGCGCACATAGCCGGCCTTCTCCAGACGGTTGAGCACACCCGTCACCGCGCCCGTGGTCAGCCGGGCCCGCTCGGCCAGGTCGCCCGCCGCGAGCGACTCCCCCGCCAGACCGGCCTCGATGACGAACCCGAGGCAGGTGAGGTCGGTGACGTTGAGTCCGAGCCGCCCCGCGATGTCCTGCTGGCCGAACTGCGCCAGCGCGATCATGCGGTCCATCGCGTACTGCGCCTCTGCGGCCGTCGCCTCCGGGCGCGCCTTGCCCTCCACCCAATATCCCCTTAGCATCTAAGTTACTTAGTTCGTAAGACATTCCTGGGTGAGGTGTGCCCAGGTCGCTGATCTATCACACCACCGGTGAGGAGCCAGAGATGAGTGCGCACGGCGATCACGACATGGGCCACACGGTGGCCGGCTGGACCGGCACCGCGATGGCCACCGCGGGTACCGCCGTGCTCGGCGCGGGGCTCGCCGCCGGCTCGCCCTGGGGCCTCGGTCTGGGGGGCGCCGTCGTCGTGCTCGCCGCGCTCACCACCTGGCTGCTGCACCTTGCGGGGTGGGGCAAGCCCAGTGGGCCCCGGCCCCCCGGACGTCGCGGCTGGCGCACCCGGGACACCACCGTCCGGTACGGGCACCCGGACTGTGTCGGATGCCGGCTGGCGGGCCGCAGGCCGGAGGCGGCCCCGGCCGTCGCACCGCACGTCCCACCGGCCACCGCCGGCACTCCGGTCACCGCGGACGCTCCCGCGCTGCAGACATCAGGGTGATCCGGCACCCCGCGCCCGGCCGGGGACCGCGATACCGACGGTGCCGATGCGGACGCGCATCGGTGCCGGTGGGCACGCGTCGCGTCGGCCACCGGCGCGGTCAGGCGCTCGGCCGACTGCGCTCCGCCCGTCCCGAAGCACCCGTACAGCACCCCGCGGTCGCAGGGCGCGGGCGGGAGCGCCAGTTCGGTGCGGGGTGAGCGGGTCCGGACCTCCAGCGCCGCCAGTTCCGTACGGCGTACGGCAAGGTCCCAGGCGGCTGTCGGCCGTATGCGGGCGTTGCTGTCAGCCGTATGCGGGTGTTGCTGTCGGCCGTGCGCGCGAGCGCCAGGGCGGCAGCCGATCGGTCCTCAGCCGTTCGCACATGAGCAGCACGGCGACTTCCGGACCGTATCCACTCTCCCGCACCGGTCGGCGGTCCCGGACCGAGGAGATCCAGCGCCCACCCGATCCGGTCCGGCCCGGTGGTCCGCGCAGCACTCATGGTCCGGCTCCCTCGCCCCCGGGAGGCGTCACCGATCATCCGCGGTCCGGCGGACGGCGGCCGGAAACACGGTCACTGCGCCGGAGTGGCACGGCCCCGGGGCGGCTCATGCCGTGCCGGGGTGGCCCCCGCCGTCGATGTCCTTGCCGATGTAGAGCTCGGCGAAGGCGGCCGCCGCCGCGGGTGACTCGAAGATCCGCCGCAGCCGCGCCGTCGCGGACGCCGCCCGGAACGGGTCGCCGGACGACGCCCCGTGCATCACCTCCGCGAGCCACTGCGAGAACTCCTGGTACTGCCAGACCTGTCGCAGACAGGCCGCCGAGTAGCCGCGCAGCCCGCTGTCGTCGGCCTTGGCGCAGTGGGCGACCAGCGCGTCGCCGAGCAGCAGCGCGTCGTGCAGCGCCAGGTTCATGCCCTTCGCGGCGATCGGCGCCGCGAGGTGGGCCGCGTCGCCCGCCAGATACAGCCGGCCGTACGACATCGGCTCCACGACGTAGTTGTGCATGTCCAGCACGCGCTTCTCGATCAGCGGACCCTCGGCGAGCGGCCGGGCTCCGTCCGCCGACAGCCGCGTCCGGAGTTCGGACCACACGCGGTCGTGCGGCCAGTTCTCCGGGTCGTCGCCGGGCGGGCATTCGAGGTAGTAGCGGGTGACCTGGGGGCTGCGGGCCATGTGCGCGGCGAAGCCGCGGCTGTGCACTCCGAAGACGACACAGTCGTTGGACGGCGGCGCCTCGGCGAGGAGGGCGAGCCAGCCGACGCCGTAGTCGTGCCGCGCCACTGCCGCGTGCTCCGGGGGCATGCTCGCGCGGCTCACTCCCCGCGCCCCGTCGCAGCCGGCAACGGCCTCGCACACGATGCGCCCGCGCTCGCCCGTGTCCGGGTCGGTGTAGGAGACCTCGGGCCGGTCCGTGTCGATGGCCTGCAGTCGCACGTCCCGTACACCGAAGCGGATCTCGCCGCCCAGCTCGTCGGCGTACCTGCGGACCAGGTCGGTGACCAACAGCGGCTGCGGATAGACGAAGTGGCGGTTGCCGGTCATCTCGCCGTACGGGAAGCGATGGCGCTCCCCCGCGAAGCGGAACTCGAACTCACCGTGCATCTCGGTGTTCTGGAGCAACCGGTGGGCCAGACCGCGCCGTTGGAGTGCCCGTACGGCCCACTCCTCGAGGAATCCCGCGCGGGGCCGCTGCTCGATGAACTCTCTGCTCTCCGTCTCCAGCACGACGCAGTCCACGGATGCGGCCCGCAGGATGTTGGCGACGGTGAGACCGGCGGGACCCGCGCCGATGACGACGACCCGGGTGCGGGACGGCGTGACGGGCGACGAGGCGGAGGCGGGAAGCGGAGAGGCGTCAAGAGACGGGGAGACGGCGACCATGTCCAGCATTATGACGGTGCTCAGTCAGCCTCGACGGCCGGGAAAGTGTCCGGAGCAACTCTGTTCACCACCACCCGGTCCCGCCATTATGGCGCAGTCATGTCAACCGCCAACCGGGGTGCCCACGGCCGGTGTTCGTCGAATGGATGGTCGTGAAACGGTCCCTGATCAGGTTCGTGCCCGCCGCCGTGCTCGTCCTGCTGGCGGGTTCCGCCGTGCTGCCGGCCCAGGCGGCCGAACCGCCCCGCCCCGCGGCCGCGGAGAAGCCGGCTGCGCGGCAGGCGGCGTGGACCCCTCCGCTGAGCACGCGCGGCCGCTACATCGTCGACGCGGAGGGCAACCGGTTCAAGCTGAAGTCGGGCAACTGGCATGGTGCGAGCGGGACCTGGACCGGCTCGGGAAGCCCGGAGAACGCCGCGGACAACCACGCGGGCGAGAAGTCCGACCGTATGCCGCTCGGTCTGGACCGCGCCTCCATGGCCGCGATCGTCTCGGGCTTCCGTGAACTCGGGCTCAACAGCGTGCGGTTGCCGTTCTCCAACGAGATGCTGCGCGACACCCGTCCGGTCGCGGACGCGTCGGTGGCCGCCAACCCGTCGCTGCGCGGCAGGACCCCGCTCCAGGTGTACGACGCGGCCGTCGAGGCACTCACGGGCGCCGGCTTCGCGGTCGTGCTCAACAACCACACCAACACCACAGGCTGGTGCTGCGGCGTCGACGGCAACGAGCGGTGGAACGCGAGCCAGAGCGACGCGACCTGGGAGAACGACTGGCTCTTCATGGCGCGGCGCTACCGAGCCAACCCGCGCGTCGTGGGCGCCGACCTCTACAACGAGGTGCGCCGCTCGGTGTGGGACGACCCCAACTGGGGCCTCGGTGACCGCCACGACTGGTTCGCGGCGACGCAGCGGCTCGGCGACCGCATCCTCCAGGAGGCCAACCCGGATCTGTTGATCGTCGTCGAGGGCATCAACTGGACCGGCATCCCCGTCGACGGCCTGCCGCACGAGCGCCCCACCCTCGAGCCCGTTCAGCGGCTCTCGCACACCCTGGTCAGGTCCGGCAAACTCGTCTACTCCGCGCACTTCTACGACTACACGGGCCCCCGCCACAGCGGCGCGACCGGCACGGGTGAGACCTCGGACAACCGCTACCGGGACTTCACCCGCGCCGAACTCCGCGACGTACTCCACCGACAGGCGTTCTACGTCAGCGGCGAAGGGGACCGGCACTTCACCGCCCCGGTGTGGATCAGCGAGTTCGGCGTCGGCGGCCGGGACGAGCACGGTGAGAAGCAGCGGGCGTGGTTCGAGAACTTCGTCGACTTCCTCGTCCAGGCCGACGCCGACTTCGCGTACTGGCCGCTCGTCGGATGGCACGAGAACCGCAAGGGCAACGGCTGGGCCCTGCTGCACTGGGACGCGGCCGGCGGGCGGATCGGGGTCTTCGACGGTGACGACTGGCGTGCCGGTGCCTGGAGCCGGCTGATCGCCGCCGACGGGCGCACCGGCCAGGTGGCCCCGGTCGACCGCTGGTCGATGCTCAGCCCCGACCACGGGGACTTCGTCCAGTCCCTGCGGATGCGCGCCCTGCCCGACTGGGACTCCGGCGCCCGCAAGGCGGTCTGCCCCGACGGTCAGCGGCTCGTCGGCCTCGGACACACCGGCAACCGAGGGCTGTGCACCGACGCCGGCGCGCGGGACCCGTGGGCCCCGGGCGCAGGTCACGAGGTGGTGCGGGACGAGCGGTACGTCGGCACCGGTGACTGGGCCTCGGGGTACACCAAGCTGGAGTGCCCGCCCCGCCATCTGCTCGTCGGCTACAGCGTCCGTGGGGCTGCCGTCTCCGCCGTCCTGTGCGCGGCCTCCGACGCGGCGCCCGGGGGCGTCGGCCGGACCGTGTGGTTCGACCGCGGCGACAGCCGTCCCGCGGCCGCGAAGGGCGGAGACTTCGCGCAGGGGCGCTACAAGGGGCAGTGCGCGGACGACGAGTACGCGGCCGGTGTCGCGTACACCGGCCGCCTCGGCTCGTCGAGGACGCCCGACGCCCTGCTCTGCAGAAAGCTCCGCTGAGGCCGTCCGGTCGCGGTCAGCGCGACCGGAACTTCCGCAGCGTCTCCTTCGCCTGGGCGCGCTTGCGCGGGTCGGCCGCGGCCCTCCGGCCCTGCTCCATCATCCGGCGTCCCTTGGGACTCCGGGCGAACGACTTGATGCGGTCCAGGATTCCGGCCATGTCTCCTCCAACTGATCACCTATGCGTCACGGAGTGCCTACCCCCGGTCGCCCGGTCGATGTGCGTCGGGAAGAAAGCATCCGCGCTTCGGCCCAGTCCGCTCAGGCGGGGCGGTGGGCGATGACGCCGAACATGGTCACGGACAGATGGAGCGCACCGTGCTCGCCGGCCGCCAGCAGCTGTTCGTAGAGCCGGTCCCGCTGGGGCTCGGTGATCAGCCCGCTGCGGACGGCCGTCTCCCCCAGCATCCTGATCAGCGGCTCCACGGTCTCCAGACGGTCCTGGATGAGGGCCTGAGAGCCCACGTCGTCGATCTCGAACCCCTCGGCCCTCAGCTGACCGACGAGCCGGCGCCCCGCATAGGGGTTCGCCGCGGCGGCGAGCGCGGCAGCGCTCAGGGCCTTCACCACCTCGGGCTCACCGGGGTGCAGGATGGCCGTCGCCCAGTCGGTGTCCAGAAGAGCGACGCGGCCGCCGGGCCGGAGGACACGTGCGATCTCCCCGGCCGCCTTCTGCGGCTCGTCCAGGTGCTGGAACACCCGCTCGCACCACACCAGGTCGACCGAGGCATCATCGAGGGGCAGCGCCAGGGCGTCGCCCTCGGCGAATCGGGCGGTGCTGCCCGCTTCGGCGGTCCGCTGCTCGGCGACCGCACGCAGACCGGGGTTCGGCTCCACGCCCAGCGCATCGCCGCCGGGCGACACCGCCGCGGCGAGCGCCCGCACCTCCGATCCGGTGCCCGTGCCGATGTCGAGCACCCGCTCCCCGGGTCGAGCGTCCAGCCCGCGATGGGCCCAGGCACGCAGGCGGCGCACCCCGGGGGTGCCCTCCTGGGCGTCCAGGGCGGCGACGAGCCGTTCGACGCTCGACGCGGAGATGTTCCCCGCGTGGAACTCGGAGGTCGGTCGGGACTCCCCCATGGCGATTCCTTCCGCAGTGAGCTCACTGGTCGTCCAGCGGGCACGCGGCCGGTTCCTCGCCGGTCGTCGCGTCGGCCACTGCCCTGATCCCATGCTCGCACCCGGGGTGTCCGCCCGTCTGTGGCAGAGTCTCCCCCCATGAACAGCGACGATCTGCTCCTGCGGCGCGCGGAGGACGCGGACGCGGACGAGATGGCCCGCACATGGCTGCGCTCCTTCTCCGCGGCCCTTCCCACGGTGCGAAGGGCGCACAGCGACGACGAGGTACGCGCGTGGTTCACACACGTGGTCGTTCCCCACCACGAGAGCTGGGTCGCGGTCGCCGACGGCTCGGTCGCGGGGCTGCTGGTGCTCGACGGCCCGGAACTCGACCAGCTGTACCTGGATCCGTCGTGGCGGGGCCGCGGGCTGGGCGACCGCCTCGTGGGGCTGGCCAAGCGACAGCGCCCCGAGGGGCTGGCGCTGTGGACGTTCCAGGTCAACGGGCCGGCGGGACGGTTCTACGAACGCCACGGCTTCACGGAGGTGGAGCGCACCGACGGCTCGCGCAACGAGGAGCGGGAGCCGGACGTCCGCTACCTCTGGAAGCCGGGGTCGTAGGCAGGGACTCCGGCCGCACCGGCCGGCCGGAGTCGCCGTTTCCCGGGGCTCGCCGGAGTCGCCGTTTCCCGGGGCTCGCCGGAGTCGCCGTTTCCCGGGGCTCGGAGGTCCCAGAAGGCCCGCGGTCCCAGCAGCCACGCGGTCTCAGAAGGCCCGCGGCACCGTCGCGAACGGCGGCAGGGTGAACCAGACCGGGACCGCCCTGCGCAACGCCTCGGGGCCCTGCACCGCGACCGCACCCGAGCGCAGGGCCTCGGCCCAGGCCAGGTCGCCTCGCCAGATCTCGATCATGCGCCGCAGGGCGGCGGAAACCGTGACAGTCACGTCGAACCCCGGGTCGCGGTCGCAGACGTCCGCCTCGGTCGGCGTGATCACCAGCCACCAGTCCCGTACCGGGAGGGGCACGTCCGAGAACAGGAACCGGATCACGGACCGGCCGTCGGGTACGGCTCCGTGGTCGACGCGGCGGTGCATGTCCCACAGCAACAGTTTCGGGTCGAGATCCTTGTCGCCGAGCTCACCGATCCAGCGCACCCCCCAGACGCTCAGCGCCTCGATCACCGGACGCAGCTCCTCGCCGGCCGGCGTCAGGACGTACCGGACCTCGTGCCCCACCGCGCGCCGCTCCACGATTCCGGCGCGCACCAGCTGCTGAAGCCGTTTCGAGAGCAGCGTGGGGGACATCCGCGGCACCCCGCGGCGCAGCTCGTTGAAGTGTTCGGTGCCGGTCATCAGCTCCCGTACGACCAGCAGCGTCCAGCGTTCGTCGAGCAGCTCCATCGCCTTGGCGACGGGGCAGAACTGGTAGTACGAGGACCCCATAGGGGCAGGCTACGACCGGTCCGGTGACCCGACCACCGACGGCGGCGGCGGATACGGCTTCCGTCCCCGGCGCCGCTGGTACAGATTCCGTACTAGGGGCGGTGGCCGTTCGTTTCCTACGCTCGATACAGGGCGCCGGCCAGTCTCCGTCCGGCGCGAGAGCCGAGGAGAGCCGTCATGACCGAAGCCACCGAAGCCACCGAAGCCGCCGAGGCCGACCGCGCGCTGAAGACCAGACACCGGAAGATGTGGGCGCTGGGCGACTACTCCGCCGTGGCGGCGGAGCTCATTCCGGATCTCGGCGCGACCCTCGTCGAGGCGTGTGCTGTACGGAGCGGGCAGCGGGTGCTGGACATCGCCGCCGGTACGGGAAACGTCGCGATTCCCGCCGCCCTCACCGGGGCCGAGGTCGTCGCCAGTGACCTCACGCCGGAGCTGATGGACGTCGGGCGCAAGCTCGCTGTCGAACGCGGGGCCGAGGTGGAGTGGCGGGAGGCAGACGCCGAGGCCCTGCCGTTCGCCGACGGTGAGTTCGACACGGTGATGTCGTGTCTCGGCGTCATGTTCGCGCCCCACCATCAGGCCGCCGCGGACGAACTGGTCCGGGTCTGCCGGACGGGCGGCACCATGGGCCTGATCTGCTGGACCCCGGAGGGCTTCGTCGGGCAGATGTTCGCGGCGATGAAGCCGTACGCCCCCAAGCCGCCTCCCGGTGCGCAGCCCCCGCCTCTGTGGGGTCAGGAAGCTCATGTCCGCGAACTCCTCGGCGACCGGGTGACGGACTTGGAGGCACGACGGCAGACCGTGCGGATCGGCCTTTTCGACAGGCCCGACGCGTTCCGTGAGTACTTCAAGGCGAACTACGGGCCGACCGTCGCCACCTACCGGAACATCGCGGACGACGCCGAGAAGGTCGCGGCGCTCGACCGCGACCTCGACGACCTCGCCCTGCGCCACGCGGACGCCTCCGGGACCACCGCGCTGGACTGGGAGTACCTCCTCGTCACCGCCCGCAGAAGGGCCTGAGGCCCCGCGGGGGCGTCACCGGGAGCGGTACCACTCGACGGTCGCCGCCACCGCCTCCGCGTGCGGTGTGGGTTCGAACGGCCCCAGCGCGGTACCGAACTTCGAGCTGTCGACGACGAAGGGAGCGCTGAACTGGTAGGCCGTTTCCCGCAGTTCGCGCAGCATCGGTGAGAACAGGCCGCCCACGGCGAGCACGGCCGGTCCCGCGACGGCGATCCGGGCCGGCACGGGTCGCCCGGCGGCCTCGGCGGCGAGATCGGTGAACTGCCGGGCGGTCAGCGCTTCGTCGGCCGGCAGGTGCCAGACCTGACCGTCCGCCTCGGGGCGGTCGGCGAGCGTGACGAGCCCGCGCGCGATGTCCGGCAGGTAGTGCAGCGTGTGCGGCTGGACCGTACTGCCGAGCCACTGGGGCTTCCTGCCGGCCAGGAGACGCCCGAACAGGGTCTCGCCCGCTGTGGAGTTGGTGCCTCGCGGCCCGTAGTAGTCCGACGCCCGGCCGATCGCGACCCGCACCCGGCCCGCGCGGTGTGCGTCGAGCAGTTCGGCAGCCATCTCTGTGCGGGTCCGTCCCTTGCGGCCCCGCGCCGCGGCCGGGAGGTCCTCGTGGAGGGGCCCGTCGACGGGCCCGTAGGAGTACAGATTGTCGGCGAACACCAGCTTGGCGCCCGCGGACTCGGCGGCGGCGAGCACCGAGCGGGTCAGCGGGGGGAACAGCTCGGGCCATTGGGTGTACGCAGGGGCGGCGCAGTGGTGGACGACCGTTGCCCCGGCGGCCGCCGAAGCGGCCTGGGCCGGGTCGGCGGCGTCGGCGGCGACTCCCTCGGCACCTTCCGGAGCACGGCCACCGCGGCTCACGGCCCGCACCGGGCGTCCATGGCGCAGCAGTTCGGCCACCACCGCGCTCCCGATCGCACCGGTGGCGCCGAACACCACATGAAGCCCATCGCCGGGCGAGGTCATCGCAGCTCCTCGAAGGTCGGTCACCGCACGGTCGCGGTTCCGTCCAGTCTCCATGATCCGCGCGGCGGACGGGTCAGGACGGTCAGGGCGCCAACTGCCCTTCCACATCGGCGACTTCGGGACCTGTACTCCCGGCCGGCATCTTCCAGCGGTAGGAAGCACGCACGCCGTCCGTGTAGACGATCCTGCCGCTCCCGGCCTGCGCGGGAGTGAGGTCGAAGACCTTGGCGGCCATCCGCGTGGCGCCCGGTTCGACGGGGCCGGAGCTGTCGTATCCGTCGAGGGCGACTCGGCCGGCGTTGCCGTTGCCGGCGGGGATCGTCTGCCCGTCGGGCGTCAGCCACTCCCAGCCACCGCCGGCGGCCGGCAGTTCCTCGGAGGCAGGGTTCGCGCTCAGCGACTTCTGCTTCATCGTCACGACGGCGAAGACGCCGGACTGCGGTGTCGCTCCGGCGCCTTGGTCGGCATAGACCACGGACGACGGAGTGATCTCCAGGATGCCGACGGTCCTGGCGCCCACGGTCCGGGACGGCTCGCCGAGGTCGAGAGCGGCGGGCCCGGAGTCCGCGGGGCCCGGCTCACCGGCGGGTGTGGGTGTGGCGGATGCCGGTGTGGCGGGCGCCGTGGGCAGCGGTCGTGTCGTGGACGGCGCCGCGTCACCGCCGCCGGCCTCGGCGCCGCCCTCACATGCGGTCAGGGCGAGGCAGGTGGCGGCGGTGACGACAGCGGCGAACAGGGTCTTGCGCATGGTGTCCCCCCAAGGCTTCGGTACGCAGAGCGAAGGTACCGCCACATAGGGGGCGCACGGGGCGATCGTCACGGTGTCGGTACGTATGGGGCCCGGCCGTGACAGATCCACCGTCCGCGGGCGGACACGTCTGCGGCCGTTCCCGGCGACGGCAGGCGGGCGGAGTCGTCACGGATCCGGCACCCACGGGGGCACAAGATCACCCGCGGTCCGACAGGTCTCAGGGGCGCCCCGCCGCAGAGACCTCCTCCCCGGCGGGCACCGGCCCCGGGGGTGTGCCGTCGCCGAAGGGCCGTCCGCCCAGCTCCTCGCGGTGGTGCGGGGTCAGCCACCCCGACGTGTCCGGTCCCAGCGGCACGATCTTCGTCGGGTTGATGCCTTCGTGCACCTGGTAGTAGTGCCGCTTGATGTGGTCGAAGTCGACGGTGTCGCCGAAGCCGGGCGTCTGGAAGAGGTCCCGGACGTACGCCCACAGCACCGGGTCCTCGGTCAGCTTCGAGCGGTTGCACTTGAAGTGACCGTGGTAGACGGCGTCGAAGCGCACGAGCGTGGTGAACAGCCGGATGTCCGCCTCCGTGATCGTCTCCCCCATGAGGTAGCGCCTGTCCGACAGCCGCTCGGAGACCAGATCGAGCTGCCGGAACACGTCGTGGTAGGCGGTCTCGTACTCCTTCTGTTCCGAGGCGAAACCGGCCCGGTAGACACCGTTGTTGACGTTCCGGTAGATACCGCCCATCACCTCGTCCATCTCGTCGCGGAGCCGCTCGGGGTAGAGGTCGGGGGCGCCGGGGCGGTGCAGCTCCGTCCACTCCGTCGCGAAGTCCAGGGTGATCTGTTGGTAGTCGTTGGTGACGAGCTCGCCGGAGGGGACGTCCACGACCGCCGGTACGCTCACGCCGCCCGGGTAGTCCTTCTCGCGCGCGTCGTACGCCTCGCTGAGGAAGCGGATCCCGAGCACGGGGTCGCGGTCGTCCGGGTCGAGGGTGAAGCGCCAGCTGCGATCGTCCTGGATCGGGTCGGTGACGGCGAGGGACACCGCGCTCTCCAGTCCGAGGAGCCGCCGGGAGACGAGCGCGCGGCTCGCCCAGGGGCAGGCACGGCTCACCACCAGGCGGTAGCGGCCCGCCTCCACCGGCCAGCCGTCCCTCCCGTCAGCGGTGATGCGGTCGGCGAAATGACTGGTGGACCGCTTGAAGGGCTTCTTCCCGTACCCGGCGTTGCCCCCCTGGCCGTCGCGCGTGCTGCCGTCACTGTCGGTGGGGCGGCTCATGTCCTGTCTCCTTACGGTCTGCGTCCTGCCGCACGGCCGGGTGCGGACGTGCGCTGTACGCATGCCCAGTCTGCGCCGCGCCCTGCCCTCTCGCGGGTCCCCGCACGGGGTGACAAGGGTTTTCCCCGTATCGGGTTCATCTCGGCGTTCCCTACTGTCTGCCGAACCGGCGGATCTCGTGCCCCGACTCGTTGATGTCAGGTGCATGGAAATCAGGGGTTTCGCCGGTGGCGGCCCTTGACCAGGGGCCGTTTGCGACGGCGGGGGGCGCACGGGCGTACCCGGCCCAGGGAATCGCGGGTCGCACCCCCACAGCGAACCGCGATTCCCGCGCCGTCCGCCGCGCTCCGCGCCGTCATCTGAAGGGGAACACCTTGAACGGTTCCAGACGGAGACTCATAGCCGTCGTGGCTGCGAGTGCCACGATCGCCGCCGTGGCCGCCACGTCCTCCGTAGCCCTCGCCGCCACCCCGACCCCCTCGCCGAAGCCGGCTCCGGCCTCGCAGGCCATGGCCGGCCTGCCGGTCTCGCCGGTCGAGAAGGTCATCGTCACCTACAAGGCGACCTCGGCGGAGGCACGTTCCAACACCGCCGCCGCCGGTGACGCGACCGCCAAGGGCTCCGCGACCGGCGAGAGCCTTGCCTTCGAGCGCCGGCTCGCCGGCGGTGCCGCCCTGGTGGACCTGGGCGGCGAGACCTCGAAGAAGGACCTCACCGAGGTCATGAACGCCTTCCGCGGTGACCCCTCGGTGGCGTCCGTCGAACCCGACATCCGCGCCTACGCGATGGCGGTCACACCCGACGACACCGAGTACGCCAAGCAGTGGGACCTGTTCGAGGCCACCGGCGGCATGAACGTGCCCGGCGCCTGGGACAAGACCACCGGCAGCGGTGTCACGGTCGCCGTCATCGACACCGGCTACGCCACCCACTCCGACGTCGCGGGCAACGTGGTATCGGGCTACGACTTCATCTCCTCCTCCGCGGACGCCCGCGACGGCAACGGCCGGGACAACAACGCCAAGGACGAGGGCGACTGGAACGCCACCGACGGCGAGTGCGGTGCGGGCTCCAAGGCGAGCAACTCGTCCTGGCACGGTACGCACGTCGCGGGCACCGTGGCGGCGACCACGAACAACACCAAGGGCGTCGCCGGCATCGCGTACAACGCGAAGATCCAGCCCGTCCGTGTGCTCGGCAAGTGCGGCGGCTCCTCCGCGGACATCGCCGACGCGATCACCTGGGCCTCGGGCGGCAGCGTGCCCGGCGTCCCGGCCAACGCCACCCCGGCGAAGGTCATCAACCTGAGCCTCGGCGGTTCGAGCGCCACCTGCCCGAGCGTCTACCAGAACGCGATCAACGGCGCCGTCTCCCGCGGCACCACGGTCGTCGTCGCGGCCGGCAACAGCAACGCGAACGCCTCCGGCTTCACCCCCGCGAACTGCGCCAACATCATCAACGTGGCCTCCACCAGCCGCGAGGGCAACCGGTCGTTCTACTCGAACTTCGGCACCAGCGTCGATGTGGCCGCGCCCGGCGGTGAGACCCGTCGCGCCACCGACACCCCCGGTACCGTGACGACGCCCGAGAACGGCATTCTCTCCACCCTGAACTCCGGTACCACCACGCAGTCGGCGGAGAACTACAAGCCCTACCAGGGCACTTCGATGGCCGCCCCGCACATCGCCGGTCTCGCCGCGCTGCTGGAGTCGGCCAAGCCGGCCCTGACGCCCGCCGACATCGAGTCCGCGATCAAGGCCAACGCCCGTGCGCTGCCCGGCACGTGCACCGGCGGCTGCGGCACCGGCATCGCCGACGCCACCAAGACCGTGAACGCCGTGACGACCACGACCCCCGGTGGCGCGACCTTCACCAACGCCGCGGACGTCACGATCAACGACAACGCGACCGTGAGCTCCACGATCGCCGTCTCGGGCCGCTCGGGCAACGCCCCCGCCGCGCTCAAGGTCGCCGTCGACATCAAGCACACCTGGCGCGGCGACCTCGTCGTCGATCTGGTCGCCCCCGACGGCACCGTGCGCAACCTGAAGGCGTCCTCGTCCTCCGACAGCGCCGACAACGTCGTGGCGACCTACACCGTCGACGCCTCCAGCGAGGTCGCCAACGGAATGTGGAAGCTGCAGGTCCGCGATGTGGCCTCGGGTGACACCGGTTACATCGACTCCTGGAGTCTCACCTTCTGAGCACCCGCACCACAGCAGCACAGGGCTGGTCAGGGGCGCGTTCGCGGCACATTCCGCGGGCGCGCCCCGCCGCTGTTCCCGGACCTCGCGTCCGAATGTCGGACGCGGGGCCTGGACTGCCGTGGCCTGATTCGTATGCTCTGCACTCACAGGCAGAGACCTGCGCAGGTCACAAGGGGGGTGAAGGGCGTGACGACGACGGTTCACCGCCCCGCGCCGGTGGGGCGGGCCGAGCTCCTCGCCCGGCTCGAGCGGGTCCTGAACACCCGAGGGCGCGCGCTCCTCACCGGTCCCGCCGGAATCGGCAAGACGGAGATGGCCCTGGCCGCCGCCGCACAGGCCGAGTCCCGCGGCGAGACCGTGCTCTGGCTGGCCACGCTCCCCGCCGACCGGGACATACCCGGAGCGGCGGCGGCCGCTCTCCTCGCCTCCGTCCGCGCGTCCGTCTCATGGCCCGCCGCCCCGTCGCCCGCCGGGCCCGGCGGTCCCGGACCGGTCGACGCACTCGAAGCACTGCCAGGACCGCAGCGCAGCGCCGTCGCCATGCTGTGCCGCGAGGCGCCCATCCCCGAAGGTGGTTGGGACCCCATCGCGCTGCGGCTCGCCCTGGCCCAGATCCTGCGGACCCTCGCCGCGCAGGCTCCGGTCCTGCTCGTCGTCGACGGCGTCCAGCACATCGACGCCGACAGCGCGGACCTGCTGCGCTTCGCGCTGCATCTGGCTCCGCCGGCGCTGCGGGTCATCGCCGCCGAGACCCCTTCCGCGTACTCCCCCACCGCTCCGGGACCCGGCGAGCCCCCGCAGGACCCGTCGGGCCCCGAAGCCCTGTGGGTGCCCTCCGAGGCCGATGTGCTGTTCGTGCCGGCCCTGCACGCCGACGAGATCGCCGAACTGCTCGTCCACCACCGGCTGCCGTCCCGGATGGCCGGCCGTATTCACCGGGCCAGCGGCGGCAACCCCCGTCTCGCGCTCGCCGTCGGCCGTTCGCTCGCCGACGCCCGGACACCGGTCCACCACGCCGAGGCACTGTCGCTGTCGGGCCGCGCCCGCGACCTCGCCCGGCAGCTCCTGGGCGCCGCGTCCCCGGCCGTACGCGGCACCCTGCTGCTCGCCGCCCTGGCGCTGCGGCCGACGGCGGCCCTGATCCGCCGCGCGGGCCGTGCCACGGCAGAGGCCGACCTCGCCGCCGCCGAGCGGGCGAACCTCATCACGCTCACCGAGGACGGCACCGTCGCCTTCAGCGCCGGCGTCCTGCCGTCCACCCTCGTGCACGACGCCTGCTGGAACGAGCGCAGCGCGGGACACACCGCACTGGCCCGCGTGGTCAACGACCCCGTCGAAGCGGTGCGGCACCGGGCGCTGGCCGCCGACGCGCCCGACGAGCACCTCGCGCACGAGGTGGCCGCGGCGGCGGACACCGCGCGGCGCCGCGGCAACAGCGCCCTGGCCGCCGAACTGGCCCTGCTCGCCGCGGAGTCGACACCCGTCGAGCACGGCGGACAGCGGATAGCGCGGCTCGTGGACGCGGCCGAGGAGGCCGCGCGGGCGGCACGCGCGGATCTCGCGATGCGCGCCGCCACCGATCTGCTGGCCCGTGACGCCACCCCCGCCGACCGGGTGCGCGCACGCCTCGCTGTGCTGGACACGGCGGGCCAGGGGCTCGGCGACCTCGACGAGACCTATGTGCACGCCATGGAGGACTCGGAGGACGACACGGCCCTGCGCGCGGCCGTCCAGCTCCGGCTGGCGGTCAAGTACGTGCTCGCCGACGGCGATCCCGTCCGCTCCCGCGCGGCCGCCGTCGAATCGGCCCGGCTCGCCGCATCGGTGGGCGACCGGCAGACGGCGACCCGGGCCCTGACGGTGCAGGCGCGCATGGAACGGGTCCTCGGCTCCGCGGAGGAGCAGCGGGTGCTCGCGGAGGCGCGCGCGCTCGAACTGGTCGACCGCCCGCTCGGCATCCGCAACGCGGCCCAGATCCTGACGATCCGTCATGCCCTGTTCGACGACCGGCTCACCGACGCCCGCGATCAGCTGAACGCACTGCTGCCTCTCGTGGAGCGGCGGGGCACGGTCGAGGACGCCATCGAACTCTTCCGTACGCTCGCGGAGATCGAGGCCCGCCAGGGCCTGTGTGCCGCGGCGGTGGCCCACGCCGGACGGTCCCTCGCCCTGACCCTGGAAGCCGGGCTGTCCCCGGGGCCCGCCTGGTACGCCCTGGCCCTCGCCGAGACCGCGGGCGGCAGTTTCGCGCGCGCCGCGAGCTACGCCCGGCGCAGCGTCCAGGCGTCCGAGGAGGAGGGCGACCGGGTCTTCCTCTCCCGCAGTCTCTACGCGCTCGGACGGGTCCAACTCGTCGCAGGCGACGTGACGGACGCCGTGGAGACGCTGCGCCGTGTCCGCGCGGACGAGCAGGCCCAGTCGACCGTCGACCCGTCGATGCTGCGCTGGCACGAGGAGTTGGCGGAGGCTCTGGTCGCCGCCGACGCCCCGGAAGAGGCCGCCTTCCTCCTGGCCGGTGTCCGCCCGGTGGCCGAACGGCTCGGCCGGACGACGGTGCTGCTGGGCTGCGACCGGGCGTACGCGCTGTATCTGGCGGCGAGCGGCAAGCCCGAGGAGGCGGCGGAGCTGCTGACGGAGACCGCCGAGCGGTTCGACGCGGCGGG
This sequence comes from Streptomyces sp. NPDC058685, assembly GCF_042714725.1. Lineage (NCBI taxonomy): Bacteria > Bacillati > Actinomycetota > Actinomycetes > Kitasatosporales > Streptomycetaceae > Streptomyces > Streptomyces sp. NPDC058685. The sequence continues at coordinate 25,334 of NZ_JBHXSL010000019.1, read as the reverse complement.
CCTGCCACTGGAGCGGGGGCGCGCTCTCGTCGCGCTGGCCCGCGTCGAGCGTCGCCGCCGACGGCGCTCCTCCGCACAGAACGCCCTCCAGACGGCCGCCGCCGTCTTCGAACGCACGGGAGCACTGCCCTGGCTGGCGCTGGCGGCGGAGACACCGTCCCGCTCGGCCGAGCCCGATCCTGCCCGAGGCGGCGCTCCGAACTCCCTGACGGAGGCGGAGCTGCGTCTCGCGGCACTGGTCCGCGAGGGCGCCAGCAACCAGGAGGCGGCGGCGAAGCTCTACCTCAGCGTGAAGACGGTCGAGGCCCGCCTGACCCGCATCTACCAGAAGCTGGACGTCCGTTCGCGTGCACAGCTGGCGACCGCGCTCAACTCCTGGCCCGCGCACCGTCCGCCGCCGGAGACGACGGACGGCCCGGCGGGCCCCTGAGGAGCGCGCCGGACCGTCCACGGTGTGCGTCAGCCGAGCTCGATGAGCAGATCGCCCGCCTCGACCTGCTGGATCCTGCCGATCGCGAGCCTGCTCACGGTGCCCGCGCTCTGGGCGGTGATGGACGCCTCCATCTTCATCGCCTCGATGGTGGCGACCGTCTGACCGGCGTCCACCGAATCACCCTCGGCGACCTGGAGCGTGACCACTCCGGCGAACGGCGCCGCGACATGGCGCTCGTTGCCGCGCTCCGCCTTCTCCGCCGCCTTGACCTCGGTCGCGACGGACTCGTCCCGCACGGCCACCGGCCGCAACTGCCCGTTGAGGGTGGCCATGACCGTACGGAACCCCCGCTCGTCGGCCTCGGAGATGGCCTCCAGCTCGATCAGCAGGGTCACTCCGGGTTCCAGGGTGACCGTGTGCTCGGTCTCCGGCTCCAGGCCGTAGAGGAAGTCCCGCGTCGGCAGGACCGAGGTGTCGCCGTAGGACTCGCGGTGCGCCTCGAACTCCTTGGTCGGGCCGGGGAACAGCAGCCGGTTCAGGGTCGCCCTGCGCGTCTGAGCAAGCCCGCGCCGGTCCTCGTCGTCGAGGGTCGGGGCGTCCGCCTTCTCCGGTCGACCGTGCAGCGCGCGGGTGCGGAAGGGCTCCGGCCACCCGCCGGGCGGGTCGCCCAGCTCACCGCGGAGAAAGCCGATCACCGAGTCCGGCACGTCGAACTTGCCGGGGTCGGACTCGAAGTCCGAGGCCTCCACGCCCGCGCCGACCAGATGCAGCGCCAGGTCGCCCACGACCTTCGACGACGGGGTCACCTTCACCAGGCGGCCCAGCATCCGGTCGGCCGCGGCGTAGCAGTCCTCGATCAGTTCGAACCGGTCGCCGAGGCCGAGCGCGATGGCCTGCTGGCGCAGGTTCGACAACTGGCCGCCGGGAATCTCGTGGTGGTAGATCCGGCCGGTGGGCGAGGCGAGACCGGACTCGAACGGTGCGTAGACCTTCCGGGTCGCCTCCCAGTACGGCTCCAGGTCGCCGACGGCCTGGAGCGAGAGCCCGGTGGCCCGCTCGCTGTGGTCGGTGGCGGCGACCAGCGCCGACAGCGGCGGCTGGCTGGTGGTGCCCGCCATCGACGCGACGGCGGCGTCCACGGCGTCCACTCCCGCGTCGATCGCGGCGATCAGCGTCGCGAGCTGTCCGCCCGCCGTGTCGTGGGTGTGCAGGTGCACCGGCAGGTCGAACCGCTCCCGCAGGGCGGTCACCAGGGTGCGGGCGGCCGGCGGCCGCAGCAGGCCCGCCATGTCCTTGATGGCCAGGACGTGCGCCCCGGCCTCGACGATCTCCTCGGCGAGGCGCAGGTAGTAGTCCAGCGTGTAGAGGGTCTCGGCGGGGTCGGAGAGATCGGCGGTGTAGCAGAGGGCGACTTCCGCCAGGGCCGTGCCCGTGGCCCGCACCGCGTCGATCGCCGGCCGCATCTGGTTGACGTCGTTGAGGGCGTCGAAGATGCGGAAGATGTCCATACCGGTCGCCGCGGCCTCGGCCACGAACGCCTCGGTCACCTCGGTCGGATAGGGCGTGTAGCCGACGGTGTTGCGGCCGCGCAGCAGCATCTGCGTACAGATGTTGGGCACCGCTTCGCGCAGTTGGGCGAGCCGCTCCCAGGGGTCCTCGGCGAGGAAGCGCAGCGCCACGTCGTAGGTCGCTCCGCCCCAGCACTCCAGGCTGAGCAGTTCCGGGGCCGTCCGGGCGACGTAGGGGGCGACGGCGAGCAGATCGCGGGTCCGCACCCGGGTCGCGAGCAGTGACTGATGCGCGTCACGGAACGTCGTGTCGGTGACGGCCACGGCCTTCTGCCTGCGCAGTTCGGCGGCGAACGCCTCCGGTCCGAGAGCCGCGAGGCGCTGCCGGGAGCCGTCGGGCGCCGGTGTGGTGAGGGAGACGGCGGGCAGCTTGTCGACGGGGTCGATGACCTGCGGCCGCGGGCCGTGAGGCCGGTTGACGGTCGTCTCCGCGAGATACGTGAGCATACGGCTGCCGCGGTCGGCGGAGGGGCGTGCCCGGATGAGCTCCGGGTGCTCGTCGATGAAGCTCGTGGTGATACGGCCGGCCCGGAAGTCGGGGTGGTCGAGCACGGCGCCGAGGAAGGGCAGATTGGTGGACACACCGCGGATGCGGAACTCGGCGATGGCGCGGCGCGCTCGACGGGCGGCGTTCGCGAAGTCATGCCCGTGGCAGGTCAGCTTGACGAGCATCGAGTCGAAGTGCGCCGACACCTCCGCACCGGTGTGCACGGTGCCGCCGTCGAGCCGTACGCCGGGGCCGCCCGGCGACCGGTAGGCGGAGATGGTGCCGGTGTCGGGCCGGAAGCCGTTGGCCGGGTCCTCGGTGGTGATGCGGCACTGGAGCGCGGTGCCGTTCAGCTCGATGTCGTCCTGGGTCAGCCGCAGTTCCGGCAGCGACATCCCGGCCGCGATGCGCAGCTGCCCGATCACCAGGTCGCGGCCGGTGACCTGCTCGGTGACGGTGTGCTCCACCTGGATGCGGGGGTTCATCTCGATGAAGACGTGGTTGCCGCGCTCGTCGACGAGGAACTCGACGGTGCCCGCGTTCACATAGCCGATGTGCCGGGCGAAGGCGACGGCGTCGGCGCAGATGCGCGCCCGCAGTTCGGGGTCCAGATTCGGGGCCGGGGCGATCTCGACGACCTTCTGGTGGCGCCGCTGCACCGAGCAGTCCCGCTCGTACAGGTGCACCACATTGCCCTCGGCGTCGGCGAGGATCTGCACCTCGATGTGGCGGGGGTTCACGACCGCCTGCTCGAGGAAGACCGTGGCGTCACCGAACGCGGACTGCGCCTCGCGCATGGCCGCGTCGATGGATTCGCGCAGCTCGCCGGGCTCGGCGACCCGGCGCATGCCCCGGCCGCCGCCGCCCGCGACCGCCTTGACGAAGACGGGGAAACCGATGTCCTCGGAAGCCGCCACGAGCGTGTCCACGTCGGTGGTGGGCTCCGACGACTTGAGGACCGGCACGCCGGCCTCCTTCGCCGCCGCGACGGCACGGGCCTTGTTGCCGGTCAGATGCAGGACCGAGGCCGGGGGCCCGACGAAGGTGATGCCCGCTTCCGCGCAGGCGGCGGCCAGGTCGGGATTCTCCGAGAGGAATCCGTAGCCGGGGTAGATCGCGTCGGCCCCCGCCTTCTGGGCGGCCTTGACGACCTCGTCCACGGACAGATAGGCCCGTACGGGATGGCCGGGTTCACCGATCTGATACGCCTCGTCCGCTTTGGCCCGGTGCAGTGAGTTGCGGTCCTCGTGCGGAAAGACCGCCACCGTGGAGATGCCGAGCTCGAACGCAGCGCGGAACGCGCGAATGGCGATCTCACCGCGGTTGGCGACCAATACCTTGCCGAACATCAAACTCCCCAGTCGTGTCGCGGGCCGGCGGCCTCGGGACGGGCGCTGTCGCCACCGGAGCCTCGGGCGTCCGGTGCCCTCGTGGAGGGTGTCGTCGTGGACGGTGTCGATGAGTTCGCTGATCGGTGCACCACGCTGTGCACCGCACCGGCCGACGTCGGGTGACGGGAGGCCGGAGCGTGGCCACCGTACCGGACGACCTGCGACGGATCGCGAAGCCGGTGACGACCGGTGCGCGTAAGTTACCGGCCGGTTCGTCCAGCTCGCAACGGATGTCGCCGTGGGATGACCAACACCGCCCGCCTGTTTCAGACGTCGTAGCCCGGGGGCAGACGCAGGTGTTGCAGATCGGCCGGGACCGGTTCCGAGGCCGGCCACAGACGCGCGGGGTCGCCCGCCGCCGCGGCCGCCGGAGCGTCCGTGAGCCCCATCCGGTCCCGCAGCCGGCCGTAGAAGTCGGTCGGTCCGAGCCGGATCACCCGCAGCCGGCGCTCGGCGGCGAAGACGCCGATCCAGTCGCCGGGGTCGAGCAGCCCCCGCAGCTGACCGTCGACGCTCACCGCGGCCCGTCCGGAGTGCGGCAGGACCCGCAGCCCGATCGGCTCGTCGGGGGCCGCGACGACGGACCGGTTGAAGGTCATGTGCGGGGCGACCGGAGTGAACACCACGGCCTCGGCGAACGGCGAGACGACCGGACCGCCGGCGGCGAAGCTGTAGGCGGTGGACCCGGTGGGGGTCGCGACCAGGACGGCGTCCGCGGAGTACGAGGCGAGCAGCCGCCCCGAGACGTAGACCCCCAGAGCGACCTGGCGGTCGCGGACGAGCTTCTCCACCACGACGTCGTTGACCGCCCGGACGTGCAACGACACGCCCCACCCGCCCTGATCGGACTCGTCGGGGACGACCGGAGGCGGAAGCATCGGGCCCCGGCCGTAGCAGAGCACCGTCTCCATCTCCTGAGGCAGTTGGAGGCGACGTGAGGCCCGCATGGTGAGCAGCATGCGGGTCTCCACCCGGGCGCGCCCGGCGTGTACGGCGTCGAGTGCCCGGCGGACGTCCGCCGCCGGGACCTCGGTGAGGAAACCCACCGTGCCCAGGTCCACCCCGAGGACGAGCGCGTCGCTCTCGGCGGCCAGCCGGGCTCCCCGCAGGAAGGTGCCGTCGCCGCCCAGGGTGACGATCAGATCGGGATGCCCGGCGGCGTCGACCTCCTCACGTGCGCTGTGCCGCTGCTCGCCCTCGTTCCACACGTCGATCTCGGTGCAGGCGATGCCGTGCTCCGCGCACCAGGCGATCACGACATCGGCCGCCGCCACGGCCTCGGGGCGCCCCCGGTGCACCACGAGTCCCACTCGCTTCACTGTCATGTCGTGTCCTCTCCGGTGGTACGCCTCGCACGATCAACGATCAGAGAGGTGCGCGGAGTGGACGCGGCGCGCCGCAGGCGGCTGGATGAGCCGTGCACGTTCACCCGGTAGTCGGCGGCACGGCGTCCGGCCGGCGCCGCGGTGCGGCGCCGGCCGGTGAGGTGCGCCCCGGGGCCCGTTCCGGAGGCACGTTCCCGCGGCCGGTGGGGCGGACATGCCCGACCCGCCGGACCTGCTCTACGGGAAGTTGGCGACGACCGAGGGCACGGTCGACGTTCCCGAGGTGGGTGAGCCGGTGTTGTTGATGACGTGCTCGTACTGCCCGTTGCCGCTGAGCGAGACGACGAGCAGGCCGTGGAATCTCACGCCCGGTTTCACCGGGGCCTGGAAGCCGTGGTCCTGCCGGATCGTCGGGTCGACGTTGTAGTAGCAGTAGCTGCCCATCCCCCAGCCCTCGTGCGTGTTCACCGAGTCGGCGACCTTGTAGGCCGCGTATCCCTTGGTGGCGCCGTTCTGGATGGCGGCCTGGTTGGGTGCGTCGTACGCCTTCTCGTTCTGGAAGAAGATCGTTCTGCCGCGTTCGCCGTACCACTCCACGTCGTACTTGTTGAAGTGCTCGACGAACAGTCCGGTGGCCAGCACGTCGTCACCGCCCACCCGGACCCCGTAGTCGGCGCGGTTGGTCTCCCAGCCCACACCGTCGCCGTGGTCGGCGCGCCACACCCAGGTGTGGTCGATGATCGCGTCGTCGCTGTTGACGACCATGCTGGTGGTGGCCTTGCCGGGGCCCGCCCCGCCGACGCGGATGAACACGTCCTGGACGGTCGTCGGGTTCACCGCGTGATCGGCCGACGATCCGGCCGGACCGACCTCCAGCAGGGTCGGGGAGTTGACCGGGCCCGCGTCGATGAGGAAGCCGGCCAGCTTCACACCGTCCACGTCGGCCACCTTCATGGCGGTCACACCGTTGTCCGGAATGATCGTGGCGAGTCCGAGACCGAGCACGATCGTGTTGGCACGGTTCACGTTGATCGTGCTGTCGACGTGGTACACGCCGGGAGTGAACAGCAGGTGCAACCCCTGGTCGAGTGCCGCGTTGATGGTGGCCGCGGTGGCACCGGGCTTGACGACGTAGAACCTGCTCAGCGGGATCGACTCGCCCTGCGGCGTGCCGTTGCCCCACGAGGTGCCGCGGGCGCCCACCCGCTTGGCGGGCGCGAACACCTTGTACTCGTCGCCGTCGAGGTACAGGAACGGCTTCTCGCGTGAGACCGGGGTGGTCTCCAGCGTGGTGTAGGGCGGGTTGGGGAAGCTCTGCGCCGGTGCCCCCTGTACACCGGAGAAGGTCATGTTCCACACGCCGTTGGTCCAGCCGCCGACCGAGCTGTCACGGGTGTACCACTGCTGCTGCGAGTACGGGCCGACGGTGCCGTCGATCTTGCTGTCGGCGATGTAGCCGCCGCTGGCCCAGCCGTAACCGCTCGGCGCGAGGTTGAGCCCGCCCTTGACGTGCATACGCCGGAAGGGCGCCGCCTGGGAGACCGCCCAGCGGTTGGTGCCGTTGACCGGGTTGACCGCGAGATTCTCGGCCGAGCGCCAGAAGTTCTGGGTGGCGTTGCCGTTGAACCAGCCGGCGTCGACGGTCACGTCCCCGTTGAAGGTGGTGTCGTCCGGGTTCAGCCCGAGGCCCGAGATGGACGTGTAGAAGCCGATCTGGGCGTTGATGTTGTTGTACGTGCCGGGCTTGAAGAGCAGTTGGTAGCGGCTGCTGCCGAACTGCGCCGACTCCTGCTGCCGGAAGATCTGGTCGAGCCTGCCCTGGATGTTCGGGGTGGACGGGTCGAAGACGACGACGTTGGGGCCGAGGTCACCGCCGCCCGGTATCTGCGGGCCGCCGTCCGTCGTCCCGTAGACCTTGAACTCCCAGAGCGAGTAGCCGTACTGGGTGGCACGGGCCGTGCCGTACACCCGGACGTAGCGCGCGGTGCCGGAGACGTTGAGCGTCTCGGTGCCGCCGGTGGCGGTGGTGGTCGAGTGCGCCGTGGTCCAGCTGGTCCCGTTGGTGGAGAACTCGACACGGTACGCCTTCGCGTAGGCCGTCTCCCAGGCGAGGACGACCTGGTTCACCGTGGCGCTCGTGCCGAGGTCGACCTGGATCCACTGCGGGTCGCTGAACGCGCTCGCCCACCGGGTGCCGTTGTCGCCGTCCACCGCGGCGGATGCGGGTGTTCCGCCGTTCTCCTGGCTGGAGGCGGTCACCGTCTTGCCCTGGGAGAGCAGGACGGGCGCCGCGTGCGCCGACGTGGCGGGCAGGATGCCGAGCAGGGTCGCGACGAGGGCGGTGATGACGAGTGCCGTCAGCGTGCGGTACCGCGCGGGGCCGGCGGGGGGGCGCAGGGGTCTGGCGAGGGTGGCGGGCATCAGCGGCTCCTGTGATGTCAGGGGTGGGGGCGAACGCGCGCATGAGAGAGCGCTCTCTCACCGTTGTCGATGCTCAACCTGTCAGACAGCCGCGTCAAGACTTGTGCACACGATCGTTCGTCAACTGCCTCTGACGGCCTGCTGTGTTCGGGATCTGAAGGCGCGCAGCGGGGTCGGATCCGTCCCCGGGGCCCCAACGCCTTAACCAAGCACGTGAGTTGAATTGACCTGTCCGCAACACTTGACGGTTCAAAGGGTGACGTCCACCCTCCCGGTTGCGGGGAGCGCTCTCTCCCTTTCACAACACCCTCGCCCGCTGGAGGAGTTCGCCTGGACGTCCCGGTAAGGCACCGAGGAAGACCCCGCAGGGCCAGAATGGTCTGGCATGACTTATGTGATCACCGCCGCTCAGCCTGACGACGCCGCGACGTTGGGGCCCATGCACCTGCGGAACCACCTCAACGCAGACGCAGGGATCGACGAGTCCCCTACCTCTGGCGAGGAAGACTGCCAACCCTGCCTATGACCCGCGAGGCCCCATCGGCCGCCGACTTCAGCAGAGCACGGGCATCGGGCCGTGCCCGGTCACGGCACCACCGTCGTATCGCGTCGTGCTCACCGGCGCCGTGTCCCGGGAGCTCCGGCTCCAGCCGCTCATGCTCCTGGCTGTCCGGCGGACGGGTGAGCAAGGGAACCTCAGCGACTGCTCAAGTGAGTTGATCATCCCGCCAAGATCGATAGTGTTCATGCTGCTCCACCGAACACGACGCTCTACAGCGGCAGTAGCAGCGACGGATGCTGCAAGTACAGCAGTAGACGGACCGCCGGCCGATTGGTCCCGACAAGGGAGCACGGCTGACCGCGGCGGCCGATGGAAACATCTCGGCTTCCGATTTTGAAAGGTTGCGGAATGAATGCTCTCACCGCTCTGGCGTCAGCCGCTTTCGGCTCCTCCCTGTATCTCACGACTTTCTCGGCTGTGAGCTGGCTGAACCAGATGCCCTCGCGTATCAGAATCACCGGCCTGGTGGTAACCGTCATGGTTCTGTGCGCAGTTATCGGGATGATCGCGTTCGCGAGCCTGAGCGTCACGATCGGGTTCATCGTGGGTGCCGGCATGACACCGCCCGTACACCGGTGGATCCTGCAACGACGCAGCCCCGTCGCCAGTTCCTGACCTTTCGGCGTGACTCGAACCCTGGGGAACCGGCAACTGCTGCCGGACGCCTGCCTCGTTCCAGTCCCGCAGCCGCCGCCGGCACGTCATCCCCGACCGAAGCCCAACTCCTGCGGCAGGTACTCCCATGGGATGCCGGTGCAGCCCGAACAGGGTGCCGCACAGCACCTGCCAGGCCCTACGCCGACACGGAACGTGCAAGCGGCTTCCACCTTGAGCTGCCCAACAGACGCTCAGGCCGACTCGCGTACCACCAGGGCCGGATGGAAGATCACCGACGGCGGGCGCAGTCCCGGCTGGTTGATCTGCCGCAGCAGCAGCCTGGCCATCTCGGACGACATCTCCTCCACCGGCTGACGCACGGTCGTCAGCGGAGGGTCACAGGCCAGGGCGGCATTACTGTCGTCGAAACCGACGACAGCGACGTCCTGCGGCACCCTGCGGCCTTCCCGCGCGAGCACGGGCAGCGCGCCGAGCGCCATCAGGTCGGACGCGACGAAGACACCGTCGAGGTCGGGCCGCCCGGCCAGGAGCTTCTTCATCGCGGCGGCCCCTCCCGCGTGGGTGAAGTCGCCCTCGACGCAGGCGACATCGTCGATGCCGTGCCGCGCCATCGCGCCGAGAAACCCGTCGAGACGCTCCTGTGCGGCCGGCATGTCCTGCGGGCCCGTCACGGTGCCGATCCGCCGGCGGCCGAGCCCCACCAGGTGGTCGGCGGCCAACTGGACGCCCGCGCGCTGGTCCACCTCGACATAAGTGACGCCAGTGAGCTGCGCACGCCGCCCCGCGTGAACGGCGGGCAGCCGCGTCTCGGTGATCATCTGCGGCAACGGGTCCGCGCCGTGGGCGGAGACGAGCACCACGCCGTCGACATGCCCTTGCCGCAGATAGGACAGCAACTGGCCGCGGGAGACCTCGTCGTCCACCAGCATGAGCATCATCTGCACCCCGGCCGGGCGCAGGACGTCGAGCAGTCCGCCGACCACCCGCCCGAAGTAGGGGTCCGTGAACATCCGCCCGATGAACGGAGTGGCGACGGACCGCTGTTCCTGCTCGGAGACCACGAGGGCTATGGAGTCGGTACGCCGGGTCACCAGCGACCGGGCGGCGCGGTTGGGTACGTAGTGGGTGGCGGCGATGGCCTCCTCGACGATCTGCCGGAGCGCTGGATCCACCGTCGTCGCACCGTTGATCACACGGGAAACGGTGGCCCGGGAGACGCCGGCCACCCGGGCCACGTCCTCGAGGGTCACGGGACGTGTGGACTGGGGCACGTCGGCAGTCATGACCTCTTTATACCGGCAGGTACCGGCGGTGCGGCGGCCGGTTCCCCCGATGGTTGCGCCTGACACCTACCGCAGCGAGGACCGAAGTCCTTCGCATGCCGTGCCCCGCGTGCACATCGGTACAGGGCAGCCCCATCCGGTTCAACAGCGGGAGTGTCTGAACAACACGGCTCTCCCAACCGCGCGCGAGAGAAGCTTCCTCGACTCACGGCGCAGGGAGCGCTCTCCCGTAGAGACTGGAGAGCGCTCCCCGAGCTGTCAAGGAGTGCCGCGAGAGCGAGTTGAGGCCCGACAGCGCGCTCAGGCCGGCGTTGACAGACTCGCGCGGGGCTGGTTGTAATGACCGGCGTGACGCGCGGCGTCGGCCACAGAGCAGTGGGCCGGCCGGCGATCGAGCGATCACCACGCACCGAAGGGTCCCGCCATGAGTTCACACTCCGCGACCTGCGTCTGACCTGAACGTCCCGCGCACCCCCTCGGCGGTTGCGCGCCACGCTCGCCTCATGCGCCCCCATCATCTCGTTCTGCCGCTTCCGTAGGTCATCCGTACGCAGCCGTGCCGTGGCCCGTGCGCAGCCTCGGCCGGCCCTGTCGCCATCGCCCCGAGTCCCGGGGTGTGTGGTGCACGGCTGCCGGGCCGCGTGATCGGGTCCCGTGCCCGGCAGCGCCCGCGATGCCCGCAGGCATCCACCCGGCCGTCCCAGGTCACAGCCCTCCCTCGCCATCTGTCGGCGATCCATGGGCGATCCCTCGGCGTCAGCGCCGTCACTCACCGTTCAGGAGTATCGAGACCGTATGCCCACGTCCTCCCACCAGCACGTCATCGAGGAGTTCCGAGCCGGCCGGGGAAAGGTCGGCGGACCCTTCGAGGGAGGTGATCTCCTTCTGCTGACGACCACCGGCGCGCAGTCCGGCAAGGAGCACACCACCCCCCTCGGCTTTGTGCGCGACCGCGATCTGCTGCTGATCGTCGCGTCCAACCTCGGCGCCTCCCGGCACCCCGACTGGTACCACAACCTGCTCGCCCACCCCCTCGTCCAGGTGGAGATCGGCACCGAGTCCTTCGAAGCCGTCGCGGTACCCGCCGAAGGGGCCCGCCGTGACCGGTTGTTCGCGAGTGTCGTCGCGGTGTCGCCCGGCTATGCCGACTACCAGGCCCTCACGACCCGGACCCTGCCGGTCGTGGTGCTGGAACGCACCGAGCCGGAAGATCAGCCGCGGCCGATCAACTCCCTGGCCGACAAGCTCCTGGAGGTCCACACCTGGCTGCGTTCCCAGCTGCGCCACGTACGGGCCGAGGCGGACGCGCACCTCGCCGCACGCGCGGCGCAGGGGCCCGGCGCGACAGCGGCCCCCGGGCTCGGATTCCAGATCCGGCAGCACTGTCTCGCGTTCTGCGAGACCTTGACGTTCCATCACACCAGTGAGGACGCGCACATCTTCCCCGCCATCGCGCACTACCATCCGGACCTGGTGCCCGTGCTCGACCGACTCCGCCAGGAGCACGGGGCCGTGGCCCGGATCAAGGACGAGCTGGCGGCACTGCTGGCCGACATCGGCGCCGCCGATCCGCGGCAGTTCCTCGCCGAACTGGACCGGATGACCGACGAACTGACGGCGCACCTCGACTACGAGGAGCAGTGGCTGCTGCCGGTCCTGGCGGAGGTTCCGTTCCCGCCGGGTCCGGGTCCGGCTGCGGGTCCCGCCGAATAGCACCTGAGGTGTGAACGGACGGGCGGCGGATGTGGTGATCCGCCGCCCACGCGGGCCCTCGGTTCGCGCGGGATCACGGTTCACACAATCGTGCAACATTGCCGCTTCATTGCAGCCCTGTGGCCATGTCGGGCCGCCCCTTCCCCGTTCGATTTTCCGGTCGTTACGTTGCCGAAGACCGCACCGGAGAAGGCGAGTTCACTATGCCGGAGATCTCAGCGACCGACGAATACCTGACCAACAACCAGGCCTATGCCGCATCGTTCAGCGGGCCCCTTCCCCTCCCGCCCTCGCGGCAGGTCGCCGTGGTCGCGTGCATGGACGCGCGGCTGAACGTGTACGCGATCCTGGGCCTCGACGACGGCGAGGCGCACGTCATCCGCAATGCCGGCGGTGTGGTGACGGATGACGAGATCCGCTCGCTGGCCATCAGCCAACGCCTCCTCGGCACCCGCGAGATCATTCTCATTCACCACACCGATTGCGGGATGCTCACGTTCACCGACGACGGATTCAAGGGGCAGATCGAGAAAGAGACCGGAATCAAGCCGCCCTGGTCCGCGGAGTCCTTCTCCGATCTCGAGGATGACGTCCGGCAGTCGATCCGCCGCATTTCCGCGAGCCCTTTCGTGCCGCACACCGATTCCGTCCGCGGGTTCGTCTTCGACGTGGCCACCGGACACCTCGCGGAAGTCTCCTGACCACCTCGGGCATCCGTCACGGCACGCCCCCGGGCCCCGGCCGCACCGCCGCTTCCCACCCAGCCTGCCCCTGCCTCCGCCTCCGTACGAAGAGAGAGCCATGAGCCAGCCGATCGACTCCGTCACCGCCGGACACACCCCTGACGGCGCAGCCCCCGATCCCGCCTCCCGCTGGTCGTTCGAGACCCGGCAGATCCACGCGGGGACGGCGCCCGATCCCGTCACCGGCGCCCGCGCGGTGCCGATCTACCAGACGAGCTCCTTCGTCTTCCGCGACACCCAGCACGCCGCCGACCTGTTCTCGCTGGCCGAACCGGGCAACATCTACACCCGCATCCACAACCCCACCCAGGACGCCTTCGAGCAGCGTGTGGCCGCGCTGGAGGGCGGAGTCGCCGCGGTGGCACTCGCATCCGGGCAGGCGGCCGAGACCCTCGCGATCCTGACGCTGGCGAGCGCCGGCGACCACATCGTCTCCAGTGCCTCTCTCTACGGGGGCACGTACAACCTCTTCCGGCACACGCTGCCGAAGTTCGGGATCGAGGTCTCCTTCGTCGACGACCCGGACGACGTGGAGGCATGGCGCGCCGCGGTCCGGCCCAACACCAAGGCGCTGTTCGCGGAGACGCTCGGCAATCCGCGCGGCAACGTGCTCGATGTCCGGGCCGTCGCGGACACCGCGCACGAGGCCGGGGTACCGCTCATCGTGGACAACACCGTGCCGACCCCGTTCCTGCTGCGGCCGATCGAGCACGGCGCCGATGTCGTGGTGCACTCGGCGACGAAGTTCCTCGGCGGCCACGGCACCACCATCGGCGGTGTCGTGGTGGACGGCGGCACCTTCGACTTCGGTGCCCACGCCGAACGCTTCCCGGACTTCAACGAGCCCGACCCCAGCTACCACGGTCTGCGCTACTGGCCCGCTCTCGGCCCCAGCGCCTTCGCGGTCAAGCTCCGGGTCCAACTGCTCCGCGACCTCGGCCCCGCCATCTCGCCGCACTCGTCCTTCCTGCTCCTCCAGGGCGTGGAGACGCTCAGTCTCCGCATCGAACGGCACTCGGCCAACGCACAGGCGCTGGCGGAGTGGCTGGAGCAGCGCGACGAGGTGGCGGCGGTCCACTACCCGGGCCTGCCGTCGAGCCGTTGGTACGAGGCCGCGCAGCGCTATCTGCCCCGGGGCTCGGGCGCCGTCCTCTCCTTCGAACTGCGCGACGGCGTGGCGGCGGGGAGGAAGTTCGTCGACGCGGTCGAGCTGTTCAGCCATCTCGCGAACATCGGGGACGTCCGCAGCCTGATCATCCATCCCGCGTCCACGACCCACAGCCAGCTCGACGCCGACCAGCTCGCGGCCACGGGAGCGTCCCCGGGCCTCGTGCGGCTCTCGGTCGGCATCGAGAACATCGCCGACCTGAAGGCCGATCTCGAAGCGGGGTTCCGAGCGGCCAAGGAGGCCTCCTGACCGCGGAGGCCGCGGCGACCGTCCCTCTCCTCCCGGCCACGGGGGCCTGGCAGGAGGGGGACGCGCCGGGCCGGCGCCGATGGGCGGTGCTGGAGAAGCCGTTGCCCCTGGAGGCCGGCGGTGCGCTGCCCGGCGTACGCATGGCGTACGAGACCTGGGGCCGGCTCGCCCCGGATGCCTCCAACGCCGTGCTCGTCCTGCACGCGCTGACCGGCGACAGTCACGTCAGCGGTCCCGTGGAGCCCGGCCACCCGACACCCGGCTGGTGGGACGGCCTGATCGGCCCCGGCAGCGCGGTGGACACCGACCGCTGGTTCGTCGTCGCCCCGAATGTGCTCGGCGGCTGCCAGGGCAGTACGGGCCCCTCCTCACGCCGCGCGGACGGCAGGCGCTGGGGCGGCAGCTTCCCCTTCCTCACTCAGCGGGACCAGGTCTCGGCCGAGGCATGCCTGGCCGACCTGCTGGGGATCGACCGCTGGGCGGCGGTGATCGGCGGGTCGATGGGCGGCATGCGCGCGCTGGAGTGGGCGGTGTCCCGTCCGGATCGCACGGAGTCCCTGCTGCTGCTCGCCTGCCCGCCCTCCGCGAGCGCCGAACAGATCGCCTGGGCCGACATCCAGCTCCGCGCCATCCGTTCGGATCCGCACTGGCGCAACGGCGACTACCACGACGCGGGAGACGGCCGTGGCCCGCACACCGGCCTCGGCCTCGCTCGCCGGCTGGCCCATGTCACCTACCGCAGCGAGCCCGAACTCGACGCACGCTTCGGCCGAGCCGCCCAGGGCGACGAACAGCCCTGGCGGGGTGGCCGGTACCAGGTGGAGTCCTACCTCGACCATCACGCGGCCAAGCTGGTCCGCCGTTTCGACGCCGGGAGCTATGTGACGCTCACCGAGTCGATGAACAGCCACGACATCGGCCGGGGACGTGGCGGCACGGCCGCGGCACTGGCCCGCGTGCGGGCCCGGACGCTGGTCGCGGGTGTCGATTCCGACCGGCTGTACCCACTGCACCAGCAGGCGGAGCTGGCGGCCGGCATTCCGCATGCGGACCGCTCGCGGACGATCGAGTCGCCGTACGGGCACGACGGGTTCCTGATCGAGACGGGACAGGTCGGGGCGCTGGTACGGGAGTTGCTCGACGGGTAGGCCCGCTCTCCATGTGCCGTGGAGCTGCGACGGCCGGGGCGGCGGGTACGCCCTGTCCGCCGCGCGGGCCCTCCCCAGCCCGCCGGACACACCCACCCTCACGCCGCCATCGCCACACCCGTCCTCGCGAGCACCGGCTCGCGGCGCACCGTTCGCTCCCCGCCGAACACCATCACCCGCAGGACCGCGAACCGTGCGATGCCCGCCAATGCCGAGGCCGTCAGATACACGGCCTGTTCGGTGAGGGCCGACGGGGCCGGCTGCACCGCGTACAGGGCGAGCAACGCCCCCGTCGTGAAGGCGTAGCTGACGGCCACCGTCAGTCCGGACCGGAGGTGAACCCCCCAACCCCTGCGCTCACTGCGGAAGGTGACCCTTCCGTGCAGTTCCGTGGCGATCAGGGTCGAGACGACGGTGATCACCGCGTTGGCGACCGCCACCGGCAGCAGGTCGTGGGTCAGAACCAGGACTCCGCTCGACGCCAGCCCCACGCCACCGCCGCAGAGGACGAACCGGACGAAGGCCGCGACCATGTGCCCTGACGGCTTCGGCTGGTTCGACTGCGGGGTCACGGGAGGGCCTCCGATACGGGTTGCTGGGCTCGTGTTCCATTCCAGTCCAGAACCTAGGGGGAGCGCGTCGGCCCAGCGATGGGGTTCACCCCCCACTTCGATCAGGGTTGCCCCCTACGACCCGGGGGGTATCCCCCCGGGCCGGGCGGTCGTCCTCTGCCCCCGTGCCGGGACGCGCGTGCCTCCCGGCCGTGACGCGAGGGGTTTACAGCTTCAGGAGAACGCTGTAGTCACTGGTGGTGCGCCGTCCGATTTCGTTTGAGCCTGTTGGTAGTTGAGGAACTATCAGCTGCACTGCGGCGCGCAGAGCGGGACTGACAACGTTGCCACATGGCGAGGTGGAGGCTTTCGGTGCTCACTGGGTCACCCAGCTCCAAGTTCGGACTTCTGACATGGTTGGCCGTCGTGCTGAGCACCGTGCTCGGCGTCGGCACGCTCACGGCCCCGGCATCCGCCGAGGAGCGGAGAGGCGGATCCTGGACGGTCACGCGGCAGACAGGGGCATCGGGTCTTCTGTCGGCCGATGTGCGGCTCGACGGCACGGACGGCACGTTGTCGTTCGCCGTCCGCCGAGGCGGGGCGACCGTACTGGAGCCCGCGCCCCTCGGCATCGTCACCGACGCCGCCGATCTGACCGCGGGTCTGCGGCTGCGCGACCGGGACACCCGCGAGGTGACCGAGCGCTACACGACGACGACCGGCAAGGAGCGCCGGCGAACCGCACGGATGACACAGACGCGCTTCTCGTTCGCCGGTGACGGCGGCGCCCGGCTCGACCTCGATGTGCGGGTGTCCGACGACGGGGTCGCGTACCGGTATGTGCTGCCGGACGAGGACGGCGTGACCGTCCTGCGGGAAGCGTCCGCCTTCCAGCTTCCCGCCGCGTCCCCGGCCTGGCTCATGCCCTACACCGTCAACTACGAGCGCCCGCGCACCGAGACGACCGCCGGAGGGGCGGCCGCGGGTGACTACGGCCATCCCTCGCTCTTCCGCTCCGGCGACAGTTTCGTGCTGCTGACCGAGTCGGACGTCGACGGCCGGTACGCGGGCAGCCGTCTGACCCACGAAGCGGGCAGCGCCCGGTACACGGTCCGGCTCGCGGACGAACGCATCAGCTCGCCCGGCCCGCTGGCCACACCCTGGCGCACCGCCGTCATCGGCGACCTGGCCACGGTCACCGAGTCCACGCTCGTCGACGACCTCGCCCCGGCGTCCCGCATCCGGGACACGTCGTGGATACGGCCGGGCAAGGTCGCCTGGTCCTGGCTCGCCGGATTCGGCGCCGCGCAGCGGAGCCTGGAGACGCAGCAGCGGTTCGTCGACTACAGCGCGGCTCACGGCTGGGAGTACACGCTCGTCGACGACGGCTGGAAGACCACCGACTGGATGCCCCAGCTGATCTCCTACGCACAACAGCGGGGAGTGAAGGTCCTGTTGTGGATGCACTGGAGCGATCTGGACACCGCCGCCGAGCGCGCGGAGGTGCTGCCCAGGATCAAGAAGTGGGGCGCGGCCGGGCTGAAGATCGACTTCATGGACTCCGACTCCCAGGCACGCTTCCGCTGGTACGACGACATCCTGAAGGCCACCGCCGAGCAGAAGTTGCTGGTCAACTTCCATGGTTCGACGCTGCCGCACGGCATCCAGCGCACCTGGCCGCAGGTGATGACGATGGAGGCGGTCTATGGCGCCGAGCAGGGCAACGTCTCCGTCGCCGATGTCACCACCCTGCCGTTCACACGCAATGCCGTGGGTTCGATGGACTACACACCCATGGGGTTCCAGTTCGGTACGCGCAACACCTCCGAGGCCGCCGAACTGGCACTGTCCGTCGTCTACGAATCCGGGTTCCAGAACTACGCCGGCTCGGTCCAGGCCTATCGGGACCGGCCGCAGTTGGAACGCTTCCTCGAGCAAGTGCCCACCGTCTGGGACGAGTCCAGACTCCTGTCCGGCCACCCGGGCGACGGCGCCGCCTTCGCCCGGCGCAGCGGCGACCGCTGGTTCCTCGGCAGCGTCACCGCCGACGGCCCCGCCACCCAACGGGTACCGCTCGGCTTCCTCGGTTCCGGTCGCTGGCGGGTCGAGGTGGTACGCGACGGAGCGGACGGGCTGGTCCGCGAGTCCCGCGTCGTCGATCGTCGCGACAGCCTGTCGGTGCCGACCGTGCGCAATGGCGGGTTCGCCGCGCTCGTCTGCCGGGACACGCCCGGGCGCACCACCTGCGACGAGCCGGTCCGCCGTGTGCCGCTGACCTCCCTGACGGCGACGCCGATGACAACGGAGGCAGAGCCGGGAGGGAGCATCGCGGTCGACAGCCGGTTCCTCGTCGAGGAGTTCGGCCCCGCCGCGGATGTCCGGCTCACGGCGAGCGCTCCAGCCGGCTGGACGGTCCGGGGTGCGGGCGCCGAGGCCGAACGGCTGGCCACGGGCGGCAGGCTCGATGCGCACTGGACGGTGCAGGTGCCGAAGGACACGGCCTACGGCAACCACGACGTGGTGGTGGCCGCGGAGTACCGGGCTCCCGGGTCCTCGCCGCGCACTCCCCCGCTGCGTTCGCTGAGGACCGTGCGCGTCTTCGTCTCGCCGCCCGGGGTCGACCATGTGAGCGACCTGCCGTTCGTCACCGAGCGCAACGGCTGGGGCCCCGTCGAGCGCGATCAGTCGAACGGCGAGAACGGCGCGGGTGACGGCGGCCCGTTGACCATGCGCGGGACGACGTACGACAAGGGTCTCGGCATGCATGCCGAGGGCGAGGTCGCCGTCGACATCGGCGGGGCGTACGACCGGTTCACCGCGAACGTCGGCATCGACGACGAGGTCAGCGGTGCGGGCACGGTGGTCTTCCAGGTCATCGGCGACGGGCGGGTGCTGGCGACGACGGGCGTACTGAGCCGCACCGATGCCGCGCATCCGATCGATGTCGACGTCACGGGTGTACGGCGGCTGACGCTCCGCGCGACGGACGGCGGCGACGGCATCAACTTCGACCACGCGGACTGGGGTGACGCCCAACTGCGGTTGCCGGACGCCTCCTGAGGCGGAGCCCCCTCCTGTCTCGGTGGTGTACGGCCGTGCCAGTGGCGCGGCCGTACACCACCGGTCCACCATGGCCGGGCCGAAGGATCACAGGAGGACGTCGTGGACGCGATGATGAACGCCGTGGTGCTCGACGCACCGGGGCCGGTGGACCACCTGCATCTGCGCCGTCTCCCGGTCCCCGAGCCGGGCCCCGGCCACGTGCGGATCAGGGTCGAGGCGTTCGGGCTGAACCGGTCGGAACTGCACACACGCCTCGGGCTCGCCGAGGGGGTGACCTTCCCCCGCGTGCTCGGCATCGAGGCGACGGGAACGGTGGACGCCGACCCGGACGGTCAACTGCCGCAGGGCACGCAGGTGGCCACCATGATGGGCGGCATGGGCCGCACGTACGACGGCGGATACGCCGAGTACACGGTGGTGCCGCGGTCGCAGGTGATTCCCTTCCGCTCGGACCTTCCGTGGGAAGTCCTCGGTGCCGTACCCGAGACCCTCCAGACCGCGTACGGATCACTGACCACCGGCCTGGACCTCCGGCCCGGGCAGACGCTGCTGATCCGGGGCGGCACCTCGGCGCTCGGGCTGGCCACGACCGCTCTGGCGAAGCAGCTCGGTGCGACCGTGCCGGCGACGACCCGCAGCGCGGGTCGCCTCGACGACCTCGCCGCCCATGGTGTCGATCATCCGCTGGTCGACGACGGCGGCATCGCCGACCAGGTACGGAAGATCGTGCCCGAGGGCGTCCATGCCGCCCTGGAGCTGGTCGGCACGCCCACGCTGCCCGACACCCTCGCCGCCACCCGCGTCCATGGCACCGTCTGCTTCGCGGGCATGCTGTCGAACGAGTGGACGGTGCCCGACTTCTATCCCATCGGCTACCTCCCGAACGGCGTCCGGCTGACCGGCTACGGAGGCGAGGCCGCCGACCTGCCGGCCGAGGTGCTGCAAGGCCATCTCGACCGCATCGCCGGCGGCAGCGTGGCTCTCGGGCCCGTCCACGTCTACGCGCTGGACGAGATCAGAACCGCGCACGACGACCTGGAGCAGGGCAGGAAGGTGGGCAAGCTCGTCGTCCGTACGGCGTCGTGACGTGACCGCGGGGTGAGGCGGCCGCGTCGCGGACGCGGGCGGGGGAGGCGGCCGCGTCGCGGTGCGCACCCGACCTGGCGCCCCACCACGGCCGACGGC
This sequence comes from Streptomyces sp. NPDC058685, assembly GCF_042714725.1. NCBI lineage: Bacteria > Bacillati > Actinomycetota > Actinomycetes > Kitasatosporales > Streptomycetaceae > Streptomyces > Streptomyces sp. NPDC058685. The sequence continues at coordinate 5,426 of NZ_JBHXSL010000019.1, read as the reverse complement.
GTCCGGCCGGCCCGGCACCGCTGGACAGCCCGGCCGACGGTGCGACGCTGAAGGGGTACAGACCTGCCGGCGGCGAGACGGCCGATGAATCGCGCGCGTCGGGACGGTCTGCCCCTGTGGGCGGTGCGAGCGTTCCGTCTACGGAGGCGAGCGGAAAGGAACGAGGTCATGACCGACGACGAGACCCGGATCCGGACCCTGATCGAACGCTGGGCGAAGGCCGTGCACGAGGGCGACATCGAGGGTGTCCTGGCCGACCACGCCGACGACATCGTCATGTTCGACGTACCGCCGCCCGACGACGGCGTCCGGGGCATCGACCGCTACCGCGAGACCTGGCCGCCGTTCTTCGTCTGGCAGCAGCAGGGCGCCTGCTTCGATCTCCTCTCGCTCGACGTCACGGCCGGGGACGACGTCGCCTTCGCGCACGCGCTGCTGCGCTGCGGCACCGAGGAGGAGTTGCGGAAGGACCCCGGGAGCCGGCTGCGTCTGACGATCGGGCTGCGCAAGGAGGCCGGCCGCTGGGTCGTCACGCACGAGCACCATTCGTTCCCGGCCAAGGTCTGACGCCGCCGCCCTCCCCCACGCTGTCCGGCCGCCTGGAAAACCCGTAACCGATGGGTTACGCTTTCCCCATGGACGAGGTGGCAGAGGCGATCGCCGATCCGGTGCGCCGGGAGATCCTCGTCATGCTCCGGGGCGCCGCGCTCACCGCCGGCGACATCGCGCGTCGGTTCACCATCAGCCGTCCGGCCGTCAGCCGCCATCTGCGCGTCCTGCGCGAGAGCGGCCTGGTCCACGACGAACTGGTCGGCAGACAGCGGTTCTACCGGCTCGACACCGCGCCGCTCGTCGAGGTCGCCGACTGGATCACGGCCCTCCGGGCCCCGGAGGGCTGGGCGCACCGGCTCGACGCGCTGGAGACCGAGGTCCGCCGCACCACTCGTGAGCGCACCCGGCGCGAGCGCACCGGACAGCCCGTCCCAGGATCCGTCGAACGCACAGAGGACACCGCATGAACCCCACACCCACCGGCCGGCTCCTGCGTACCGCCGACGGCAGCGACCTGGTGGTCACCCGCACGATGCGGGCGCCCATCGACGACGTCTGGGCGAGCGTCACGGAGCCCGAGCGCACCGCCCGATGGTTCGGGCCCTGGAAGGGCGACGCCGCACCCGGCCGCACCATCCAGGTCCGGATGTCGTTCGAGGAAGGGGCACCGTGGTTCGACGCGCAGATCGACGCGTGCGAGCCCGCGCGACGCCTTGCCCTGACCACGGCGGACGAGGCGGGCGCCTGGCACATGGAGCTGCGACTGTCCGAGTCAAACGGGACCACGGAACTCCAGCTGATCCATCACCTCAGGTCCGACCAGGGCGTCGGCGAGATGGGGCCCGGCTGGGAGTACTACCTCGACAATCTGGTCGCCTCGCGCGACGGCACGCCGGCGCCTGTCTTCGACGACTACTACCCGGCGCAGAAGGCGTACTTCGAGGAACTGGCCACGCGCGACTGAGGCGCGGGCACCCGACCCCGCGGACCGGACCGCTCCGCGGGGCGCCGGCCGGTGGCAACCGGTGGTCCGGGATCAGCCGGTGGTCGCGTCAGCCGCCCCCGGCCTCATGATTCCCAGCAGTATCCGCACCAGCTCGTCCACGACCTGATCGAGCGTCGCATCGACGCGCCCCGCACTCCAGTCGTGCAGCAGTCCGTTCACACTGCCGATGAACGCCGCGGCGGCGATGCGGTAGTCGCGCGTCGCCGCTTCGCCGCGCTCGGCCGCCGCGGTCGCCTCGGCGCAGATGAGGTCGACCCAGCGTGCACGCCGGTCCAGCCGTTGCTCCTCCAACCGCGGGCTGACACCGATGATCTCGACGAACGAGATGCGGATGCGCCGGGGGTCGCCGGTGACATCGGCCGCATACGCGCGGAAGGCAGCCGCGGCCCGCTCGGCCATGGGCCGCCCCTCCGCTTCCGCGAGCGCGGCCACGGCCGCCGCCTCCGCCCAGTCGTTGACCTGGAGATGAACGGCGGCGAGCACGTCCTCCAGCGTGCGGAACTCCTCGTAGAACTGACGCGTGGACAGACCCGCTGCCTCGCTCAGCGCCGAGACGGTCGTGGCCCGGTAGCCCGGGCTCTTCCCGAAGAGCTGGAGTCCGGCGGAAAGGAACCGCCGTCGCCGGTCGGCCCGGCGCTCCTCCGCCGACCTGCCCCCGTAGCGGCCGGTCGGTTGTCTCAGCCTGCCGGCCACTGTGCCTCCCCCGCTGACGTCCCGGCCATTTTCTCCTGTCACGACTCTTGTGGCGCGCGCCCCTTGTCGTTACTTTCCAGTAGCTCAATCTGAAGTCAGCCGTATTCAGATCCTCGCCCAGCATCGCAAGGCCCGACCCGCCCCCACGGAAAGGACCGCAGATGTCCCTGCCCGCACGCCGGCATCCCTGGCGCGACACCCCCTCGGCCGCTTCCCCACGGCGCCCGTTACTGCGCACCCTCGGCACCCTCGCCACCGTGGTCGCCCTCACGGTCACCGGTTCGGCCACGGCACTCGCCGCCCCGGCGACACCCGCCCCGACCGTCACCCAGGACCCGGCCCCCGGCCTCCAGCAGGTGATGTTCGTCGGCAACAACTGGGACGGCACCGCCGATGTCATCAAGGCCCGCGGCGACTTCGCCAGGATCGGCAGGATCAATGTCATCCCGGACAGGGACCAGCGCCTGACGGAGATCTACCTCAATCCGCTGAAGCTCGTCTTCTTCCTCGGCATCCGCAGCGGCCCCGGTGAGGGTCACGACCAGTTCGTCGACGACATGTACGCCACACCCGACGGCACGGCGATGGTCGTCTCGCGCCCGAGCTTCGCGGACGTCGTGTCGATCGACCTCGCCACCGGACGCATCAACTGGCGCTTCCCCGTCTCCGGCTTCCGCTCCGACCACATGGCGGTCTCGCCCGACGGGACCCGCGTCGCCGTCTCGGCGTCGACGTCCAACACCGTGCACGTGCTCGACATCCGGACGGGCAGGCAACTCGGCTCGTTCAAGACCGGCGACAAGCCCCACGAGAACGTCTTCACCGGCGGCGGCAGGTACTTGTGGAACATGTCGATCGGCGAGGTCAACACCGCGCTGGACGACCCGCTGATGGACTGGACGAAGGGCGACCGGCGCATCACGGTCGTCGACACCGAGACCTTCAAGGAGGTCAAGGTGATCGACATGCGGGCCCGTCTCGACGCCTTCGGCCGCAAGGACCTCTCGGACTCGGTACGGCCCGTCGCCTTCACACCGGACGAGTCGAAGCTGTACTTCCAGGTCTCCTTCTTCAACGGCTTCCTCGAGTACGACATCGCCTCCGACAGGATCACCCGCCTCAAGACGCTGCCGAAGAACCCGGCGACCAGCGAGGACCGCACGACCTGGGTCAACGACTCCCGCCATCACGGCATGTCGATGAGCCCCGCCGGCGACAAGCTCTGCGTCGCCGGGACCATGGACGACTACGCCACGGTCGTCGACAGGGCCTCGCTGCAGGAGGGGCCTCTGGTGACGGCCTCCAAGCCGTACTGGGCGACCGTCAGCGGTGACGGAGCCTCCTGTGTCATCTCCGAGGCCGGCGCCGACCGCGTGACCGCGATCGACTTCGCCACCGGCCGGAAAGTGGCGTCCGTGGACGTCGGCGACCACCCGCAGCGGGTCCGGATAGCGCATGTGACGGCCGGCTGGACCGGTCCCGAGGCGCCCTGACTGCCGGTCAGCAGGCTCCGCGCGAGGGCCGGACCGGTCGCCCGGTCCGGCCCTCGTCCCTGCCGCACGACGCCGCGACCGCCGGCCACCCCCCGAATGCCGGTCCCGGATGGCGGAACGCCCTGACCTCGCGTTTGGATGAAGCGAAGCGTGCGCCTCCTCATGGCGCACAGAGGCCATCACGGTGCCGTCACCGTGGAATCTGGCACAGGGAGCCCGCCATGTCCTTTGAACCCACCTCCTCCCCGGAGGACCGTTCCGACGACGGTTCTGCGGGTCGGACGGGTCCCTTCCCCGCGGGACGACCGGATGCGACCGCGAGCAACGACGAGCCGATACGCACCCTCCTGTGGACCGCGGCGACGCACCGTCCCCTGGACGAGGTCGCCGCACTCGTCAGCCTGCTGAACCGGACCGGTGAACTGTCGCGTCCCGGCGACGAAGCACTGCGCGCCGCCGCGGTGGCCCGTCCTCTGGAAGAGGTCCGCCAGCTGGTCACTCTGCTCAACGAGACACCCCACGACACCGGCGAGGCCGGTACGACGCTTCGCGCGGCAGCCATGGGCAGGTCGATCGAGGACGTCGCCGAACTGGTGGCGATCCTGGGTATGGACCACGGCACGCGGAGCGCCACGGGGTCGATGACCGTGCCCGGCGCGGAGTCCGGGACCGAGCCCCGCCCGGAGTCCGGCGCGGAATCGGACAGGTCGGACCGATCGGACAGGTCGGACACTGAGTCCGAGGCACCGTTCGGCACGGAGCCGCAAGCACCGCACAGCACCGAGTCCGGCACGGAGCCGCAAGCACCGCTCGACACGCCGTTCGGCACGGCGCCGCAGGCGCCCCACGGCGCCGAGTCCGGCACGGAGTTCGGCGCGGACCCCCACGCGCCGTCCGCGTCCGTTCTCGCCCCCGGCTTTCCGCCCGCGTTCGACGAACTCCCCGGCGTCCACGACACCACCCACTTCGCCACGGGTGAGGGCTGGCCCGCCGTGCACGTCGGCGCCGCGGCCGCCACACAGATGGTGGACCGCCCCGCCACGCAGCTCGCGACCCGGCCCGTCATGGTGCGCACGACCGCGCCGACGTTCATGGCGTCCGCCGGCACCCTGCCGGTCCTGGTCCCGCCTCTCTCCGTCCCAACGGCCGCGCCGTCCACGCCCGCCGCCGAGGCGGCCACCCCTGCCCGCGGCCGCTCGTCGGTCGTGCGGTCCCTCCCGCGCTGGGCCGCGGCACTGGCCCTGTCGGCGTGCGGCGTGATTCACGTACCCATGGATCTCGGAGCCCTCCGTGACGGCGGGTACGCGGACGTGGTGTCGCCGGCCATCGCCGTCCTGTGCCTCGTGTTCGGCATCTGGCTCGCGGTGCAGGAGTCGGTGGGGACCTGGGCGGCGGCCGCCGCGACGGCCATCGGGGTGCTCACCGTCTATTCGACATCGGGCTTCGGCGCCGTCGACGTCCTCGGCAACACGCTCGGCGAGACCTTTGCCTGGGCGGATGTGACGGCGGTGAGCTGCGCGGCACTCGCCGCGGTGCTGGCCGCAGCCGCCCTGTTCAGCCGTCAGAAGGCCGCCGGGCCCGCCGGCGAAAGCTGACAGACGCACCACCGGATCGCCGCCGCCCGAACCAGGGCGGGGGCGGTTCCGCGGTCCCGCCCACCCCCCCGCGCAAACCCTGGGGTT